>JAFPAZ010000175.1 GCA_017390645.1 Lachnospiraceae bacterium | reverse complement strand
AATCTTGGCATCATTTTCATCCACTACATCAAACAGACACTGTTTGTCCGGATTCCAGAATTTCTTCACGAAAGATTCCTTTACCTTCTCTGCCAAGCAAGTGTACTCTTCACTTGGCTTTCCAAACTTCTTAGAAAGTTCCTCCATTACCTTTAAGGCATTGTACCATAAGGCATTGATTTCCACTGGTTTTCCATGACGTGGTGTTACCACCCATTCTCCGACCCGGACATCCATCCAGGTTACCTGGTCAAATCCGCCACCGGCATGAATCAAAGAATCTTCATCCATGTAAATCGAAAAATCGGTTCCACCCTTATAAGCCGCAACGATTTCCTCTAACTTTGGATAAATTTCCTTTTCAATAAAATCATAATCCTTGGTTGCTTCTAAATATTTATATACGGAATAAAAATACCACATGGAAGCATCTACGGTATTATAAAGAGGATCCAACCCTTCATCCGGGAACATATTCGGTACCAGTCCCTTATCCACGTACATGGCGAAAGTCTTTAAAATACCCTTGGTATCCTCATATCGCTTTGTGCAAAGAGTAAGCCCCTGCAATGCAATCATGGTATCTCTTCCCCAGTCCGTAAACCATGGAAGTCCCGCAAGTACTGTTTTATATCCCGTTGAGGCTCTGTCTACAATAAACTGATCTGCTGCCTGTACCAAATCTAAGGCAAAATCGTCTTCATATCCAGCCTTCTCTTTCAAATTCTGAATTCTCTTCGTTGCTTCTTCTGCCACAAAGAAGGCATCCTTTGGATATTCGTCTTCAATGGAACAAATCACCGATATCTTCTTGGTTTCAAACGGTGCTACCGTAACCTCTACCGTGTATGGAGTGTAGTTATTTTCAATACACTTCATTCCTGTATTTATCTCCGTCTGCAACTCCATATCCTCATCAAAACGTTCCTTGGCATCCCGAATAATACCTTCACTGGTATAAAAATGAATGTGTACCTCTGGGTTTGCCTTTGGCACTAACTCCATGGTATTTTCATTGTGAGAAACCTCAAAATTCAGTTCCGCTCTTTCACTACGTTCATGATGATCCCTGAAATTAAACAATGGAGTAAATGTAAACTTAGACTCTTTAGAACCATTCTTAATTTCATAGCTAATGGCTACGGTATTCTTCCCATATTCCAGCGCAATGGTCTTTGTTACAAACACGCCGTTTACATAATACACAAAATGTGGCAATTCATCATAAATAAAACGTTGTAAATATTTCTGTCCTTCCTCATTGAATCCGCCTGGTCTTTGATTGGTGGCGAAGGAATAGAAATTCTCACCAATTTTTATTTCTTCATTTATTTTGGATAAAATTAAAACACGGTTGGTTGGTGCATGAAGACTTGCAATTAACATACCTTGATGTTTTCTTGTATGGGCACCAATAATAGAACTTCCTGCATATCCACCGATTCCGTTGGTAATGACCCATTCACGCTCAATGCCTGCAGAAAATGTTTTAAACATGCCTTTTCCAAATTCTTTGACAGCCATAATAATCCTCCTGAAATAATTTAGCCTGACGCTT
>JAFPAZ010000174.1 GCA_017390645.1 Lachnospiraceae bacterium | reverse complement strand
TCTGCCTTTGACTGTGTAAGAAACTGACTCATCATAATCACCGCCGGTAAAAGCAAAGAAGCATTTTCTTCCGAAATACCATAATCATATGCAATATCTGTATCTTTATTTTGTTTTAATTTTTCATAGATATATGCAAGCTGTTCCTGATTTAAGGAATCCTTAATCTCTAACTCCGGTACAATCTTAATCAGGTTATTTACTTCATCCCCAATCACAATGATATTTTTGATCTCTTTTTCTTTCAAATATAAATTCTTAAAAGTATCAATCTCATTTCCAACGTATTCTTCTAGAACTTTATTAATCTGAGTTGTTCTAAACTCCAGGTCCGAAAGAAGATTTCGCACCCTGATAGAACCAATCTTAAGATTTTGTGTTGCAATCAGATTCCCCTTATCTATCAGAGAAATCTGAATACTTCCCCCTCCAATATCTACAATGGCTGTATTCTTTACCGTTATTTTATCATAATCCGGGTTATTACATGCCAAAGCCTTAATCATGAAAAAACGTTGTTCTGAATTGCTTAATATGGATGCTTTCATTCCGGTCCTTCCATAAATCTGATCCAGCACAAACACCTTATTATCCGCTTCCCTTAACGCACTGGTGGCATATGCACGATATTCCTTTACTCCATATTCCCTCATCTTCATTTTAAATCCCTGGATTACATTACATACTTCATCCAAAGATTCCATACTAATGATTCCCGTACGATAAGACTCAGCGCCAATAGACATATTTACATTTACATAATCTAACTGGCGATACCCTTCTTTGGGTGAAATTTCATAAATTTTCATGGTTAAATTTCTAGAACCAATATCAATGGATGCAAATGTCGTATTTGTCATACCATCTTCCTCCTCACACTTTTCTATTACCTCTAAATATATCACATTTATACAAAAAAAGATATCACTTTTGTGTAAAAATCAAGAGTAAATATTGTAAAATCGTTACTCTTCCCCTAAGGACAGCAATGTAAAAAACAGACAAACAAAAAGTGCCGGTCTTAAGAAAAACTTCATGAATTTCTTAAAACCGACACCATAATTTTTTAATTTCTAAAAATCTTCAAAATATTTTTTACTGACGCCTTTCTCTTTTATTTCCAATAAAAGTTAAGGTAATTTTAAAAATTTCCAAGCAAACGAAGCTCTACCGTTTCCTTTTCCAATCCCACCAACGCATTACGCACTGTTTCCTCCTGAAGATTTCCATTAAACTCAACGAAAAAACGATATTCAAAAGGTCTGTCTTTTAATGGTTTGGATTCAATTTTTGTTACACTAAGCTGATTATAAGTAAAATGCGCCAATGCATTAAACAAAGAACCACTTACATGAGGAAGCATAAAGGTAATTGCTATCTTTTTTGCATCTTTTTTATAAATCTTATTTTTGGTCAAAATAACAAAACGGGTAATATTTGTTTTATTGTTATTAATATTAGGATTTAACACTTCCAGATCATAAAGTTTTGCCGCTCTTACACTTGCAACTGCTGCCTGGGTGATATCCTGATCCTGCTGCACCTTCATGGCACTTACTGCTGTATTTGCAAGACTCACCTTTTTTACCCCTAATGTTTCCAAAAATTCAGACCCCTGCATTAATCCTTGCGGATGGGAAAATACAGTTTTAATATCAGAAAGCTCTGCTCCTTTTAATGCAAGCAAGGCCTGATTTACTTCCACATATTCCTCAGCTACGATGTTTAAATTATATTTTGCCAATAGTTCATAAATCCCTGCCACTGTTCCAGCAGAAGAATTTTCAATTGGAAGAACACCGTAATCTGCCCTTCCTTCTTCTAGTTCCTTCATCACATCTTCAAACTGTTCTACATGATAACTTTCTGACTCTTCACCAAAATACTGAATCATAGCCTGTTCACTATAAGCACCTTCTACGCCCTGGTAAACTACCCTTAATGTATCCTGCTTTTTTAATGCGTCCACTGTGTGATATTCATTTCCTATGTATCCGAAGGTATCTTTGATTTTGGAATACTGATACCGGCGGCTGATGGTCATAATCTGTAAAAACAATTCCTGGACTCCCTGGGCATTAAACTCATTGGAAGCAAGTGAACTTAGTTTCTTTAACTTCTCATTTTCCCGTTCCTTATCATAAATCGGCTTTCCAACACCAATTTTATATTCCGCCACTTCATTGGCAAGTTTCATACGCTCTTCAAAAAGCTCAATCATCTTTTGGTCTACAACATCAATTTTTTCTCTGATTTCTGATAAATCCTTCATATGTTTTGTATATTCCTTTTCTTAATAATCTAATAAACTTCCTTGATCTTCCTCTGCTAGAGGCTTTACAGATTTGATTTGGACATAATATCCCAGGTTATCATTGATTTTTACAAAAACCCTGTCCCCTGTTTTTTTTCCGAAAATCGCCTTTCCTATAGGGGATTCCATACTAATATATCCCTTCATGGTATCCACTCTTACGGTAGTAACCATTTTAAAGATTTCCGTCTCATCATCTTCTTCAAAATAAACCTCTACTTCTTTATTCAGTCCTACTTCATCTTCCTGCATCTGGTCTTCAATGATCTGTGCCGTTCTTATCATTCTTTCCAGATACCGGATTCTGCTTTCGTTGCGGTTTTTCTCTTTTTTTGCAGCATGATATTCAAAATTTTCACTTAAATCCCCATGCGCGCGGGCCTCTTTTACTGCTTCTAAACATTCTTTTCGTACCACCAGTTTTCGATGCAGGATTTCTTCCTCCATCTTTTTTATATCCTCCCGGGTTAATTTATCATGCATAACGTTACCTCCCAATCCCTGTGATAAAATAAAAACTTACTTCCAACGAAACCTTCATAACCCACATGTTATGGTTCAGGTCATGAATCGCCCTTTAATTCCTCATATAACGTACAAATTCTTTTCTTTAACAATGGATGCACAAAATAAGGACATAATTCCATCAAAGGTTTTAATACAAACTCCCTGTTTTGCATATCAATATGAGGAACAATGAAATCCATATCTTCCACGATTTCTTTCCCAAAAAAAATGATATCCACATCCAAAGTTCTAGGTCCCCAGTGAATCTTACGTTCTCTATTTGCTTTCTGTTCCAGTTTCTGCGAAAGTTCTAATAATTCCACAGGATTTCGTAACGTTTTAATGTGTACTGCTCCATTTAAAAAATCATCCTGTTCTACTGTTCCATAAGGTTTCGTTGTGATAAAGGAAGATACCTTTAATACCTTAGTATAAATATCCTCTTTTAACCCTTCTACTGCCTCACTTAAATAACTTTCTTTATTTCCCATATTAGAACCTATGGACAAATACGCCTCCGTCCATTTTCTTCTTACTGTAACTGACACTGTATCCAACGGAAGTTTTACCGGTGCCCAAGGTTTTTTTACTGTCACTTCTACCTCTTGCAAACCGGAAGATTCATAAGTCAGCAATATCTCCTCACAAAGCCCCTGTGCAACAGACTCCAACAATTGAAAGGTGTGCTTACACATCCAGTCATTTACCATACCGGAAACTTCCCCATAATGAATGGATTCCCTTAAATCATCCGTTCTTCCGGCATTCCTTACATCCAGAAAAAGTGTAATAGAAACTAAAAACTTTTGTCCTAGTTTCTTCTCTTCTTCAAATACACCGTGGTTCGCAAATATTTCAAGATCTTTTATTTCTATCTTATCCATTCTCTTTACCTCGAGCTCATTTCTTTTCATAAAAGGCAATCTTTTTTCTCTTAATCGAATTCTTCACTTTTAAGACTTTCCACTTATTTTGCCTGCAATATCGTCTGAGTCATTTTCATAGCCCTGTAGTTGCCCAATACTTGATGTACGCGAAATATGCTGGCACCTTTCATCAGTCCCATTACCGTAGTTGCCATGGTTCCTTCTTCCCTTTCGTCTACTTCAAGATCCAACGCATAACCAATCATTCTTTTCCTGGAAGTCCCCAGCAACACAGGATACCCTAGTTCTTTTAATTCTTCCAGATGATTCATAAGCGTTAAATTCTGTTCATAATTCTTGGCAAAACCGATTCCCGGATCCAACAGAATATTTTCATCCAAAAT
>JAFPAZ010000173.1 GCA_017390645.1 Lachnospiraceae bacterium | reverse complement strand
TGGCTAATTTTTCCCTTTTTACTGTTTTAGGTTGCCTTTTATAGGCTGTTCGTTCTGAAATTCTTTAGAATTTTCAGGGTTGTTATATTGTTCAGTTATCAATGTTCTTTTTAAGATTTCCATTTCCTCGCTAAGCGACTCAACTTCTATATCTTACCACAGTCGATTTCATTTGTCAACACTTTTTTATTTTTTTATTTTTTCGTGTTTTTTCTTCTTTCATCAACTTTTGACATTGTATCAAATTCATTCCACTTTGTCAAGAGTAATTTTTCGAATTTTTAAAATTTTCTGATTTGTTTATTCAATTCAGTCATTTTCTCAACCGACTTGATTATATTATCAAATCATTCGATTATTGTCAACACTTTTTTTATTATTTAGAAAAAAAATTCTATTTTATTACCAAGAACCTATCATTCAGGCTAATCTTTTATCCGTCATAAATAACTCAACGCTTCTTTAATAGTAGAAACTCCTTGTAGTTTAATACTATCTACTTTTTCCATATGTTCAAGATTTGCTTTCGGCAATATTATAGTATCAAAGCCCATTTTTATTGCCTCCTTGATCCGTTGTTCTACCATATTAACCGCACGCACCTCTCCTGTTAATCCAACCTCTCCAAAAATAATTGTTTTCTCATTTAAGGCTTTATTTTTATAACTTGATACAATCGCCATTATAATGCCTAAATCCACAGCTGTTTCATTTAATCTCATACCTCCGGCTATGTTAACATAGACATCACATCCGGAAAGAATTAAATTAGCCCTTTTTTCAATTACTGCTAAAAGCATATTCGTTCTATTTATATCAACACCAACCGTAGTACGTCTTGGCATATTATAATTTGTACCAGAAACCAAGGCTTGAATTTCAATCAACATTGGTCTTGTTCCTTCTAATGCACAAACCACCAAGGAACCCGGTGCATTGGACGGTTTCCCACTCAACATAATCTGAGAAGGATTCTCAACCTCAATCAATCCTTCTGTTTTCATTTCAAACATACCAATTTCATTCGTAGAACCAAACCTATTCTTAACAGCACGTAAAATGCGATAAACCGCACTCCTGTCACCTTCAAAATATAAAACAGTATCTACCATATGTTCTAAGGTTCTTGGTCCGGCAACAACCCCTTCTTTAGTTACATGTCCTACAATAAATATAGCTATATCGCATGATTTAGCAATCTGCATCAATTTACCGGTTACTTCCCTTACTTGACCAACACTTCCAGCTGCAGATTCAACAGATTCCATACTCATAGTCTGAATAGAATCTATAATCACAACTTCCGGTTTTTCATTTTGAATCACCAGCTCAATACTTTCCAAATTCACTTCACAAAGTAAAGAAAACTCTTTTTCAAAATTTCCAATTCGGTCTGCTCTCATTTTTATCTGTTTTGCCGACTCTTCTCCGGAAACATATAATATTTTTCTATTTTGTTCTGATAATTTCTGACACATTTGAAGCAACAGTGTAGATTTTCCGATTCCAGGATCTCCACCGACTAATACCAAAGACCCTTTTACAATTCCTCCTCCCAATACTCTGTTTAATTCCTTCATATTGCTAGATATACGTACTTCATCTTTCGAATCCACTTCATGCAAAGAAAGAGGCTTTGTCAAGCCTCCTCCTTTCATCACGGTTTTCTTTTGATTCTTTACAGAAATAATTTCCTCCGAAAACACATTCCATTCTTTACAGCCCGGACATTGTCCAAGCCATTTTGTGGACTCATAACCACATTCTTTACAAAAAAATACCTGTTTTTGTTTAACCGCCATAAATCAAAATTCCTCTTACAATTTCACTATCTTAACATCAACTTCTTCTGATGGAGATAATTCCACACTAAGATTTAATTTACCACCAAGATTCGTTTTCATTTTTCCAACGTTTGTTCCATCAATATAAACCTTGTATTCTTTTTCAGCTTCTAATTCCAATGTAATCTGGGCATCTTCCTTTGCTTCTACTTTAAACTCAATCCCTTTATCTGATACATTCAACCCATGAACTACCGTTCCCGGCACTGATTCATACACAAACAGCCCATTCTTTTCTAATTTAGTGATTTCTTTGAATGTTTTAATTTTATATAAATCTCCATTATATTCGAAATCCGAAAGTTTTGTCTTTGTTTCTAAATCATAATTACCAAAGCTAAGTGTTCCATTTTCTTCCTTTTGAATTAGTGCTTCAATAACTGCCATTACTTTATCCTCCTATCAATTCCGTATTCTTTATTACGATAATGCTATTATACTACAAATTACATTATATTTCTACACATTTATACTATTCTTTTTCAAAATAAATTTTATCCTCCTTTTCAGACACCCGTATACTATCCCCCTTTTTCACAGCCCCTTTTAATATTTCCTCTGCTAAGGAATCTTCGATTTTTGACTGAATTACCCTCTTTAATGGACGGGCACCATATTTCTCATCATACCCTTTTTTCATAACAAAATCGTACACACTTTCTTCGTAATGTAAACTAATCATCAATTGTTTATCTGCTCTTTCGGCCAATTGTGTCAATTGTAATTTTGCAATCTGTTTAATTTCATCTTTTTGTAAAGTATGAAAAACAATAATATCATCTATACGATTGATAAATTCCGGTTTGAAAGTAAATTTCACTTCCTCCATTACTTTTTCTTTCATTTTCTCATAATTTACACCTTCATTTTCTGAAGTCGCAAAGCCTAATGATTTCGGGTTAACAATATTTTGAGCTCCTGCATTTGATGTCATAATAATAATGGTATTTTTGAAATCTACTTTTCTACCTTGTGAATCTGTAATATGCCCTTCATCCAAAACCTGAAGCAAAATATGAAATACATCTTGGTGAGCCTTTTCAATCTCATCAAATAAAATAAGGGAATAAGGGTTTCTTCTTACCTTTTCGCTTAACTGTCCACCTTCATCATATCCTACATATCCTGGTGGCGAACCAATCATTTTTGACACACTATGCTTCTCCATGTACTCAGACATGTCAACACGAATGATTGAGGTTTCATCTCCATAAACACTTTCCGCCAACGCTTTGGAAAGTTCCGTTTTTCCTACTCCGGTAGGACCCAAAAATAAGAAAGAACCAATTGGACGTTTTGGATCCTTTAAGCCTACTCTGCCTCTTCTTACTGCTTTTACTACAGCAGTCACCGCGTCTTCCTGCCCTATCACGCGTTGATGCATTGCCTCATCCAATTTCAACAACCGCTCTGATTCTTCTTCTTTCATCTTTTCTAACGGAATTTTGGTCCAGGAAGAAACCACAGAGTTAATGTCTTCTTCTGTAACCTCTGTCTTAAATTGCATCTTTTCTTTCGACGATTTGTTTTGCAGACGCATCAGTCTTTTTTCTAATTTTTTTTCTTCTTCTTTTAGATTTATTGCTGTTTCAAAATCTCCATTTATTACAGCTTCTTCCTTCAATGCAAGACATTTTTTCTTTTTTTCCTGCAATAATTTCACATCATCTGAAATATTATAAAATACCAGTTTCTTTCTGGCTGCCGCTTCGTCCATTAAATCAATGGCCTTATCCGGCAAAAAACGGTCATGAATATATCTCTTTGACATCTTCACTGCTGCTACAACTGCTTCATCCGATATCATAATCTGGTGATGTTTTTCATAATTTCTTTTAATTCCCATCAATACCTCAATCGCTTCTTCTTCCTTTGGTTCATCTACCACTACCGGTTGGAATCTTCGCTCTAAAGCAGCATCCTTTTCGATATATTTGCGATATTCCACCATTGTTGTAGCACCAATTATCTGAATTTCACCTCGTGACAAAGCAGGTTTTAAAATATTTGACGCATCAATTGCACCTTCTGCACCACCAGCGCCTATAATAGTATGAATCTCATCAATAAATAATAATATATTACCATTACTTTGTACTTCTTTCATCAAACGTTTGATACGCTCTTCAAATTCACCTCTATATTTTGAACCTGCAATCATAGCAGCCAGATCCAATGACATAATTTTTTTATCCTTTAAATTTTCCGGAACCTGTCCTTCAACAATGTATGCTGCCAAACCTTCAACAATAGCAGTTTTTCCAACTCCAGGTTCCCCTACCAGACAAGGATTATTTTTTGTTCTGCGAGACAAAATCTGTATCACTCTTTCCATCTCACTCTTACGTCCTATCACAGGATCCATTCTGCCTTCCTTCACTTCTAAAGTCAAATCTTTTGCATATTGATCCAACATTACCGTTCCAGATTTTTTATTTTTATTTTTTTGACTGTTATATTCTGATTTTGCTAAATTTGGATCTTGTCCACAGGCAACTTTTAAATCCACATAAAGTTTTTGTATATTTACCCCTAAAGTATTCAACATCCTTGCTGCCACACAATCGCTTTCTTTCATCAAAGAAATCAGCATATGCTCTGTTCCTATTTCAGAAAGCGAATCTTTCTTTGCCAGCACCTGTGCCTGCTCCAATATTTTTTCCACTTTAGGTGTATATTCCATCGTACCCTTTACCAAAAGTTCCGATTCTTTTCCCATAACTTGTTTTATTAAATCTTCTATCTTTTCTGCAAGTACTCCATTTTCTGCCAGCACTTTTGCTGCAACTCCATTTTTTTCTCTACACAGCCCCAATAAAACATGTTCACTTCCAATATATTCATGCTCAAAAGCCATTGCTACCCTTTTAGCTTCTTGTAAAACTCTTTTTGCACTTTTTGTATACTGTTTCATAAATTCCTCCAATTCAAAAAACGACTTTTCTTTTCTATGAATCCATCAGATCATGATATACTTTTTCTATCATATAATGTATTTCCTCTAATGAAATATTCTTGCATTTTGCCTGTGCAACCATTATTTTAAAATCCTTACACATTTCCTCCGCATGAACTGATTTATCCGCTATTTCCACACAAACAACTGCACCCTTTCTACGGTCTAGTTTCAAATAGCCATCTTGTTTTAATATAGTATATGCTTTATTCACTGTATGCATGTTAACTCCAAGACTATCAGCTAACTGTCGTACAGAAGGTAGAGATACACCATCTTTTAATGTTTCATTTGCAATCTGTAAAATGATCTGATTTCGAAGCTGAATATAGATTGCTTCATCGCTATTAAAATCTATTTCAAAATGCATGCCATCCCTCCTGTATTTGTTATATATATATTATAACAAATAGCATTTTATGTCAAGAAAGCCACTCCAACAGCAAAAAACTCTCGCTGTTAAACACTACCTAACAGCAAGAGTTCTTTTATATTACAACCAATCTTTGTCGTTATTATACCGGCTTACCTTAGGCAAATTATCCAAATCTTCCGGAAGAATTGTCTCTATTTCATCATCTCCTTCCAAAATACTTTGAATAAATTCCATATCATTTTCTTTACGTTCAAGAACATCCTCAGGAACATCCTCAGGAGCATCTTCAGGCGAACTCAAATCTAATGCAGCCGCCAATTCGGAAGTATCTATCACTTCCATTTCTTCCCCATCATAATCTTCATTTTCTTCTTCGTCTAAATCTACCATTTCTTCCTCATCATCGCTTCTCTTTGTTGAAACAATAAAAATAATCCCCAGTAAAAGCAATATGATTACGATAGAAAGTAATGCCCACCCCTTTAAGATCTTATTGTATGATTCAACGTTTTCTATCTTTGATTCCTTCGATAAATCTGCATTTTCCTCTTTTTGTTTTTCATCAGAAGAATACCGTTGAAAAGTTCCTTCCATTTGATCATATTGGTAAAATCCGATATTACCTTCCATATTCATAGCATAAACCAAATACATATTAGATGTGTCACTATTCGAAAATGCCAACACTTCAACACTTCTTCCATTCACGTCTATAGTAGTTCTGGTTGTCCCCTCAGGGCAGGTCCCTTCATCTGGTAAATTCATCAAAACATAGCGGTTGTTTTTCGCCTGAAGTTCTATATACGGAAGAAATGAATTCTTTTCCTCGTCATACATATACCAATATATTGCTTCATTTTCGTCTACAAGACACGCAATGGTAATTTTTTCATTTTCTGAACGGAATACTAACACATCATTTCCATCATATTCTGCATAAGCAGAGGAAAAACCTTCCGGTGGCACCACACCCTGAGTA
>JAFPAZ010000172.1 GCA_017390645.1 Lachnospiraceae bacterium | reverse complement strand
GCCTGCGTTGTCTTGTTTCTTTTACATCACTTTCACATAAAATATTATAGTTTCGCAATCACCTATAAAAAATACTGTCAGAAAGGAAACCTATAATGAAATATAAATCTAGTATTGTAGACCGTTTTTTTCTATCCTTTTTGTTCATCCTCATTGTATGTTTTTCCCTTAGTATATATTTTTCTAATACTAACACCAAGGCATCCATTTTAGAAGAACGAAAAAAGGTCATGAAACAAGAGGCCAATTTAATTGCAAATGAATACTATCTTCCTTATCTGGAAGGTAATATCACACGGGAAGAATTCGAAGAAGTCATTCCTAAGATATCCTCCTTTCTGCACGCTCAAATTTTAATCAGTGATGAAAAAGGAAATATGCTGGCAATGTCAAATACGGAACGTTTTTCCCAAATTCCGGACACCATGTTTACGGTTAATTCCAATTTTGATTTAACCAAATCCATAGCAGTGGTAGATTCAAAATACACTACCGATGGCACAGAATACTTAAACATTGGTATTCCAATTTATCACCTGGAGCATCAGGTAGGGTATATCATTTTACGGTCCGATTTATCCAACACGAATTCCTATAAACAGGTTTTATTTAATAACACTTATTTCTTCCTGTTTATTATCGTTATTTTTGCTACCCTTGTTTATTCTTTCGTATCGCGACGAATTCTTAATCCAATCAAAAAGCTGAATACTGCTGCAAAAGAATACGCCCAGGGAAATTTTAAATATCAAAGTAACGTGAAATCCAAGGATGAAATAGGTGAATTGGCTGACACCCTGGAATTCATGGCCTCTGAATTAAGTAAAATAGATGAATACCGTAGAAATTTCATTGCTAATGTTTCCCATGATTTCCGTTCCCCACTTACTTCGATTAAGGGATATATTGAAGCAATGCTAGATGGTACGATTCCTCCGGAAAAACAGGAAAAATATTTAAATATCGTCCTAAACGAATCCAAACGTCTTACCAAACTCACCCAGAGTCTGCTTACTTTAGAAAGTTTCGACCATAATGGTCCGGATCTGCATCGAAGTGACTTTGACCTGATAGAAACCATCCAAAAAGTCATTGAAACCTTTGAAGGTACCTGTGAACAAAAAAAGATTTTCTTAAAGAAAACCTACAATATTCCATGTATGATGGTAAATGCCGACAAGACCAAGATTCAGCAGGTTATTTATAATCTTATTGACAATGCCATTAAATTTAGCGAAGAAAACTCTAGTATCGACATTTCTCTAACTGAGAAAAATGAAAAAGTCTTTGTTTCCATCAAAGACCATGGAGCCGGTATTCCGGCAGATGCCCAGAAAAAAATATGGGTAAGATTTTTTAAATCCGATACTTCCAGAGGAAAAGACAAGCAAGGTACCGGTCTTGGACTCGCTATTACCAAGGAAGTCATTGATGCCCACGGAGAACACATCCAATGCATCAGTACAGAGGGGGTAGGAAGTGAATTCATCTTCTCCCTAAAAAAACAAACGAAATAAACAGTATGCTTTCTGATACATTAAGCTTGCAAAAAGCCCCGATAGAGCTAATATCCACTCCATCGGGGCCTTTTTGTGCCTTATTCATTTTCCTTATCTTTCCACTTCTGAATCAAATCTTTGATTTCATCCACCTGCAGTTCCTGCATATATTCACTTAATTTTTCTATGATTTCCATATGCTCTTTTCTCATACGATAAGTTTTTAAGGAATCAAGTAAGGATTCAACCGAGTCAAATTCAAACTCATCCACCAATCCAAGCACCTCATCCAATATCTCTTTAAAATCGTCCTCAGATATCTCATAATCCATCTCATTCTTTTCTGGTACCTCCTTTGAATTTACCAGTCCCTGCTGCTTTAGCACATTTTGAATGAGGTCCAATACTTCCTGGTACCTTTGAATCAATGGTTCCATTTTTTCATCAATGACTTCATATCTTCCTTCTTTTCCCGCCATTTCCTGCTCCAACGCCATAGCAGAAACCTCCATGGCACCGATATTTGCCGCAGTACTTTTCAAAGAATGTACCTTAATAGTATAGTTTTCATAATCCTTTTGCTCTTTCAGTGAAATAAGTTCTTTGATTCTGGAGTCACCATATTCTAAGGTAATCTTAAGAATTTCAAAATATTCTGACAATTTCTGTCCACAATTGGCAATTCCTTTTTCAACCTGAACTAACTTGCAAAAATCCTCTCCAAAAACGTTTTCTATTTCTTCTTTTTCCTGTTTTTCTTCTTTTTTCTGTTTCTCTTCTTTCGGTTCCTCGGTTTGCTTTATTACCATTTTATCCGGAAATTGCTCTGATAAAACCCTTTCGAGACTCTTTGTAGACAAAGGTTTGCACAAATATTCATCAAATCCTTCTTCCATCAGCCTTTCCCTTACTCCACTCATGGCATCAGCGGTAAGGGCAATCATCGGACAAGACTTATATTCTTCGTTTTCCCGTAGCATTTTCATCGTCTGGGTTCCATTTAACTCCGGCATCATCTGATCCATCAAAATCAAATCATACTTGAACTTTTTACAGGCTTCAATGGCATCCCTTCCAGCAGATACTGCATCCACCTCTATTTCATAAGATTGTAAAATCTTACTTACCACCTTTAGATTAATCTCATTATCATCCACCGCTAATACTTTCATTCCTGGAAAAACAGGTTTTAGTCCCTTATTTTCTTCCGTAACCTCTGTATAAGACATATCCAACGGAGTATCATCTACGACTTCCTGCTCAATTTCAAAAATAAAATTAGAACCAACACCATACTCGCTTTCTACCCTTATGGTTCCACCCATGAGTTTTACCAGCCCGGAGGCAATGGAAAGTCCAAGCCCTGAACCTTCGATTCCATAATTTACCTCCCTGTCAAACTGGGAAAATGCATCAAATAGTCTCTTTTGATCCTCCTTACGAATTCCAATTCCTGTATCCTTGATGCTACATTGAATCCGGACTTTATCTTCAAATCTTTCCAGAACCTTGATACAAACCTGAACTTCTCCACTTTGGGTATATTTAATGGCATTATTAATCAAATTAATTAAAATGCCCCGAATCCGAATCTTATCTCCACACATCTGACATGGCAATTTCTCATCAATATCCATCAAAAATCCTATTCCCTTTTGTTTCGCCTGGTGGGAAAATAAAATATTAATATCTTTGATAATGGAGGAACTATAATAGTTCGTAGGCACAATCTCCATTTTTCCGTTTTCGATTCTTGAAATATCTAAAATATCATTAATTACCGCCAAAAGACTATGAGAGGCAGAAACAATATCATCCATATACCCCTTGACTTTAGGCTCAATATCACAATTTAAAATCAATTGGGAAAAACCTAAAATAGCATTCATAGGAGTTCTGATTTCATGGGACATATTAGATAAAAATGTGGATTTCGCCTGATTTGCACGTTCTGCCTGTTCCGTTAACAACACCAGTTCTTTATTTTTTCTGGTTATCTCCGTAACATCAAACAACCATGCTATATATCCCCGGACTTTCCCGGCGTCCTGTACTTCAGAAATACGAATTTCATAACTCTTATCACAAACTTCTAAAGTATGATTCTTTTCATCGAAGATATCAATTCCGCGAAAATTCTCATTTAGCAAGCTCTCTGCTACACAATTCATATAAAGAATCTCTTTGTTCAAATTATAAATAATTACCGCCTCTGTGGTACCTTCTACAATCAACTCTTTCGCCATTAATACCGTGTCAATCAGACCATATTTTACTACTGCAAAGGTCAACAGTACGTTGGCAAAGGCAAGTGATATGGGAGTAGGGTCATAACCATCAAACAACCCACTAAGACAACCTAAAAATCCCAGCATCGGTAATATACCGGTAAAAGAAATAAAAATATAAATCCGCTTTAAATCACCTGTTTGTGTCAATATTTTCTTAATGGAAACAACCAGCAAAAACACCATAACCATAACTAAAGAAACGGTATATACATAGTACAATGGACCTTTTCCTAAATCCACAACCACATGTCCGTCCCGCTCCACCAGTTCAATACTGGAATAATATAAATGGTGCAGTTCGCAGGTTAATATGGAATACAAAATTCCTACATAAAAAAAATACAAACACATTGTAATCCATCGCGGCATATGAATGTTTGCATAATTTTTTACAAAGGTGGTAAATAGAAAAATAGCAAATACCTTTCCCAAATACCCTATCTTAATACTCACCATCACCTCATCCATACTGGTGCTCTTAAGCTCATAATAATACCCAAAACAGGATATGAATGCACATACAGAAGCAACCAACAATATCTTTTGATTGTTAGAAGGCTTTTGCATGGCCATAATAGAAATACATACAAAACATAAAAACAGACATAGCAGTAATGTTTCCGTAAACATTTGATACATAAGTCCCACCCCGCCTCTATTATTTTTATCCTATTGGTGTCTCTAATACCTTTTTTATGACTTCAAGCAATTCTTCCTGCTCAACGGTCTTATCCAGAATTTTCTGTGGTCTAAACTCCATGCACTCCATCAAGGCTTCTTTATCTAAAGCCCCACTTAGCATAATCACCGGTATATCCCTCGTAGCATGGTTCTTCCGTATCATTCCAAGTAACGAAGCACCACTATACATCGGCATCTGATAATCCAAAAGGATCAAGGAAGGCTTATGCTTATTCAAATACTCCAACGCCAGTTTTGGCGAATTAATAACTACTACATTATAGTATTTTTGTAATTTTGGTTTAAGTGCCTTGAGAAAAGCCATATCATCATCCACTGCCAGAATCGTTTCTTTACTAGCTTCACCCTCATTGCCATTCATAACTTCATCTATCTTTTTTAACAAAGCATTTTTTTCGAAAGGTTTTACGATATAACCATCTACTCCAAGCTGGACAGAATGAAATACAGTAAAACGGTCATGTCTTCCTGTTACAAAAATTACTGGAACATCTATGGCTGTTTCCATTTTCCGGATGGACTCCAAAGTGTGAAAGCCATCCAAAACCGGCATTTCCACATCGAGCAAAATCAAATCCACTTTCTGCTGCATTAAAAGGTCTAATGCGGCTCTTCCACCCTGTGCAGTATATACAATATAATCTTCCACCAGATATCTTTTCACTACATCTAAATATTCTGCATCATCATCTATGATTAAAACTCGTGGTTTCGCACGAAATGCCATATCCAAATCGCCTTCCTCTCTCGTTCAGAATTGTTCAAATCCCTGCATAACCCAAATACACATCCATTCGTTGTTATCAGATTTAAAGAGGCAACTGACCTCGTAATTCGATAATCGGAGCTTTATTATTATTTATATAATCTCCTGTAATCGTTACCCTTCCAATATTATCATCCTTTGGAATCTGGTACATAATATCCAGCATAAATTCCTCAATAATAGCCCTAAGTGCTCTGGCTCCTGTCTTCTTCTCCACTGCTTTTTTTGCAATCGCCTCTAAAGCAGAGTCATCAAACACCAACTGCACTTCATCTAGTTCCAGTAATTTCTGATACTGCTTTAAAATCGCATTCTTAGGCTCTTTTAAGATTTTTACCAGCATGTCCTGAGATATTTTTTCTAAAGTAAAAATCACCGGTAATCTACCAATAAACTCTGGTATCATACCAAATTCCCTCAAATCTTCCAAGGTAACCTTGGCAATCAGATTTTCTTCTTTGTCATATTTATCCTTTAAGTCCGCCTGGAATCCCATAGAGGACTTTTTATTCAGACGCTGCTTGATAATGTCTTCCAAATCCGGAAACGCACCGCCACAGATAAACAAAATATTTCTGGTGTTAATGGTAGTAAGTGGAACCATAGCATTCTTACTGGAAGCTCCCACCGGTACTTCCACATTTGCACCTTCTAATAATTTTAATAATCCCTGTTGTACCGATTCTCCGGATACATCTCTGGAATGGGTTTCCTTTTTCTTTGAAATTTTATCAATTTCATCAATAAACACGATTCCACGTTCCGCTTTTTCCACATCATTCCCTGCAGCTGCCAGTAACTTGGAAAGTACACTTTCCACATCATCACCAATGTATCCTGCTTCTGTCAAAGAAGTGGCATCCGCAATGGCAAGTGGTAAATCCAATAATTTAGCCAATGTCTTAACAAGATATGTCTTACCACTTCCGGTAGGACCAATCATCAGCATGTTAGACTTATCAATTTCAATTTCATCCATAGTATTAGTGGCTACACGTTTATAATGATTATAAACAGCAACAGAAATCACTTTTTTCGCATAATCCTGACCAATCACATACTGATCTAACATTTCTTTTAATTTATGTGGTGCCGGTATTTTCTTAATATCAAAAGGTTCTTCTTCCTTCTTTTCTTTTTTCTTTTTTACTTTCTGCGTCTCAGGAATATCCCTTTTCTTAGCAAAATTCGTCATCTGTTCCATATCAAAATGATCCAGATTAAAACCTGCCATCCCCCCATTCTGGAATGTATCAAAAGTTTTTTGCATACAATCCGGACAGACATAAATCTGTTGTGGTAACTGAATTAATTTTCCCACCATACTTTCCGGTCTTCTACACAAATAACAGTATTTCTCCAAATCATCCTTATCCCTATTATCTTCCATTTCTTTATTTCTCCCATCATATCTTTTCAAACTGCATTACCATAAATACTGATGTAATTGTCCCTGCTTTTCCAACTGAAAAAATCCGTTCTGTCGCATGGCCTCATAGGCTACAATGGCCACTGAATTCGATAAATTCAAAGAACGGATTTCCGGATACATCGGAATTCTTATTGCAGTTTTTTTATAATCCAGTAAAATTTCTTCCGGAATCCCTGCACTTTCCTTTCCAAACATAATGTAACAGTCCTTTTCATATGTAACATCTACATACGTCTGTTTGGATTTCGTGGTAGCCATATATATCTTTGCTCCCGGGTTCTTCTCAAGAAAATCCTCAAAATTAATATACGTAGTTACATCTAATTTTTCCCAATAATCAAGTCCCGCTCTCTTTAAGGATTTCTCATCCAACCGGAATCCTAAAGGCTCAATCAGATGAAGCCGCGCACCCAGTGCTACACAGGTACGCCCAATATTTCCCGTATTCGCCGGCATCTCCGGCTCGTGTAAAACTATATTAATCATACTCATTTCCACCTGGTTCATACAATAAACATTCCTGATAAAGCCGGATTTCTTCCGAAATAGTACAAATATTACCGTTCTGTTTCATTCATCAGAAACACCGACTTTCCCTCTGATTTAATCCTGCTTTAATGCAAGATTTAATTCAATGGATTTGTTCTCCTCATACACAATTGGAATGCACATATTCGGACTTGCTGCATTCATAGAAAAATCTCCCTGAAACATGGTAGGCGGTGTAATATCAATTCCAATTCCCTTTACAGAAAATACGGTAGAGGCATTTCCCATAACCATATTTCCCAATTCACAAATCGCACTCTTTGCCATATCATCTAATTCATTTACCGGCATTCCCATCATCATCTTAGAAGCAATATCTTTCGCTGAATCAGCCGGTAGTGAAAGCATAACCTGTCCTTTCATTTCCCCTGTGACACCTATCATAATTACAAGTGTATCCTTTGCAAACTCGTTCTTTCTTACATATGGCTTTCCAACCTTAGGCTGAAGGCCACACATCTCCGATAAAATTTTGGTTGCTGCCATTAAAAATACATTAATATGTTCTGCGTTAATTCCTGCCATTAGGTAATCCTCCTCAATCTTTTTTTATATGCGCAGAAATAGGAACAAGAACCACGCTTCTCGCCTGCTTCAATACCTGTCCCCATTTTATTTTTCAGAAAATACAAAGAATTTCCCGATATACGAAATAATCATTATTAGAATAAGTTCCAATAATGATTACTTATGTTTTGGAATTGCAAAGGCATAAAGTGCCAAACAATCCCAAGGTATCATGAAATCAAAAAATATTTAATTTCAAAATCTTATATACTCAAGTATATCAACGGTTACATGCCTTGTCAAATGATTTTATGACTTTCTTCTTTCCGGAAGGGTTCTAAAAAACGCCGTTCTTCCTCGTTATATACCACCCTGTCCTTCGTGTCCGTCAAATAACCGATGGATTTAGCTGCTATCCCTGCTTTTTCCAATTCCAAGATGGCTTTCGCGCCTTTTTTCGTCACAAAAAGTAGTGTTCCACTGCCATCTAACTGATACGGGTTCAAATCATACTGTTCACAAACCTCAACCGTAATCTGTTCTAGAGGAATTTTGGTAAGATCTACCTCTAATCCCTTTTGGGTAAGCTTGGCCAGTTCCCAAAGTCCGGCAAAAATTCCTCCTTTTGAAACATCATGTATAGCGCCAACTTCCAGCTCACGTAACACTTCTGCCTCTTTACGTATGGATAATTTATCTAAAAGAATTTCTTCCTTATCAAGAAAATTTCCGGAAAATCTCTCTTTTAACTCCTGCTTCTTTTCCTGAAGAATCTGATAAGTTCCCAGAATTCCTGCCGCCTTTGTAAGAATAATCTCATCTTCTGCTTCCGGCTTAATTACTTTTACATCCGGTTCCTTTTTTCCTATTATATGAAGTGTCATCATAGGGGTACTGATTCCTTCCACCCATTCTGTATGGCCACCCATTACTTTAATGTCCTCACGTTTGGATTCATCACTGATTTCCTTCATAATAGTTCGAAGCAGCGATTCTTCCGTTTTAACCGGCATTAATATTATAATTTCAAGAGCCACCGGAATCCCACGGCTTACCATAAAATTATTTAGGGCCTTCTTTAACACCACGATTCCATCTCCTGAATGAAGATAGGGAAGAAACGCATTGGATGTCACGGTATGATACTCTTTAAAATCCAGTTCCTGATAATCCCCGCCAATTCGCGGCTTTGTAACAGCTTCTTCTTTATTCAGCTTAATCTGTTTAAAAACAGCCCTGTCCAAAACATTTTCCGGTGCTTTTCCTTTTTTCACCGTTTTCTCCACCTCTCTTTTCTTCTATCAGGCTGCCGGTGCTTCCAGTTCTGTCGGTGTTTCCGATTCTGCCGGTGTCTCTGCCGGTGTTTCCGGTGCTTCTGGTTCTGCTGGTGCTTCCGGTTCTGCTGGTGCTTCCGGTTCTGCCGGTGTCTCCGCCGG
>JAFPAZ010000171.1 GCA_017390645.1 Lachnospiraceae bacterium | reverse complement strand
GTTCCTCATCAATGATTAAGAGTCCCAGATTCTTAAACTGTACATCCTTGGATAACAAACGATGGGTTCCAATGACGATGTCCACCTGTCCTGTTTTTATGGCTTCAATGGTCTTTTTCTGCTGGTATGGAGTACGGAATCTGGATAACACTCCCACCCGGATAGGAAATTCCTTCATACGTTCAAAAAAGGTTTCATAATGCTGCTGGGCAAGAATGGTGGTAGGCACCAGATATGCCACTTGTTTTCCACTGTCTACCGCCTTAAACGCCGCCCGGATGGCAACTTCCGTCTTTCCAAATCCTACGTCCCCACAAATCAGGCGATCCATGATTTTCGTACTCATCATATCCTGCTTGGTTTCTTCGATGGCTCGTAACTGATCCTGGGTTTCTTCATAAGGAAACATTTCCTCAAACTCTCTTTGCCAGACGGTATCCTCCACAAACTGATACCCGGTTCGTTCCTGTCTTACGGCATATAATTCCACTAAATCCTTGGCGATACTTTCTACCTGGGTACGAACCTTATCCTTAGTCTTTTTCCACTCTGTTCCACCTAATTTATTTAACTTCGGTTTTCTGGCTTCTTTTCCGGCATATTTTTGGATTAAATCCAAGGAAGAGGGCTGAATAAATAATTTACTTCCACCTTCATATTCAATGCTAATATAATCCTTTTGGATTCCATCCATTTGGATTTTTTCGATTCCTTTATAAATTCCCATGCCATGATTTTCGTGTACCACATAATCTCCTACACTTAAATCCTGGAAACTGCTGATTTTTTCACCACTTTGGGCTGCCCTTTTTCTCACCTTCCGCCCTGTTTTATTGCTAAAGATATCACTTTCGGAGATTACCACAAACTTAAGGGATGGATATTCAAATCCCTTCTTTAACCTTCCTGCTGCCACCACCAGCTCTCCCGGTAAAATGCTTTTTTCCATATCCTCTGTAAAAGCACATTCCACCTCATCATTTCTTAGGTCATCCACCAGACGCAAGGCTCTGGTTTTAGAGGCGCAGAATAACAAAATCTTATATTTCTCGCTCTTATATTTCCTAATATCCTTTAATAACTCAGAAAAACTGTTAAGATAAGGGGCTACGGATTTTACCCTTAACTCGCAAAATTCCTTTGGGTCAAACAATTCAAGATTATGGGCCAGCATACTAAGAAGTACAGTCTTTTCATTAGATATTTTCGCAAGAATTTCCTTATAATCATATAAAATCTCTGCCTGTTTTGGAAGAATATAGCCACCCTCTAATCTTTGGGTCATGCTTTCTTGAAATTCCAGCTGACACGCATAAGCACTTTCCTGTATCCGGTTCGGCTCATCTAAGAAAAATACCGTTTCATCCTTTGGAAAATAATCCAGCAGGGATACCGTTTTCTCATAGAAATAAGGCAGAAAATTATCAAGGCCCATGGCAGCATTAAATTCTGTCAAATCCTCTTTTACTTTTTCTACCATCTTCTTCAATCGATGACTTTCTTCTGTTTTAAATTCACCACGAAGTTTTTCATAAACTGCTTTAAATTCTTCTTCTACCCGTTCCAAACCTTTTTCGATTCTTTTCTTATCCAGTACCATTTCACAGGCCGGATAAAATACCAGTTCCTCCACACTTTCAATGGAACGCTGACTTTGCACATCAAAACTCCGAATGGAATCTACCTCATCATCCCATAACTCAATACGATATGGACAATCTTCGGTTAACGGGAAAATATCAATGATACCGCCACGAATGGCAAACTGCCCGGTTCCTTCCACAAAGGAAGCCCTCTCATAACCTAGATGAATCAGTTTTTCCTTCAATTCCTCCAGCACGATTTGTTGTCCCACCTGAAACCTTAATACCTGATTTTTAATTTCAGATAACGGTACCACCTTATCTAGGAGTCCGTCTAATGTTACCACCACTGTCAAAGGTTGTTTTTCCAATAATCCCTTTATGACATTCTGACGCTGCTTTACGATTTCATTTCCATGTACATCCGCACTATAAAACAATACGTCTTTGGAAGGATAAAAATGTACATTTTTATCAAAAAAATGATACTCTTCCTGTAATTGTTTTCCACGGGATTCGTCGTAAGTAATGATGACGCGATATAAATACTCTTCCCCAATATATTTCATAACG
>JAFPAZ010000170.1 GCA_017390645.1 Lachnospiraceae bacterium | reverse complement strand
TTAATCTCAACACTGTCATTTACTTCAATCATCAAGTACTCTCTTCCATCAATGACTCTTGTTTCCACTAAATCCGTTCTTTCCGGGTTTACTTTTACCACTACATCCGGAGTTTTAATTTCAAAACTTTTGGTACTTGCCACGGAAGCTGCCATAAATATAGGCTTGGTTTCTTTTGGTGCCATTTCTTCAAAATGCTGGTCAAACTCCTTTAATACTTCCGTCTTAACCCCACTGTTTTCAAGCAGTCTTTTCATGTCCATTTTATCCAGTGCCGGCGGTTCTTTGGCATCTTTTCGTTCTTCCACGTATTCATTTAGATTTTCATGAATGGTCTTAACGGTTTCAAAATCACAATGCTCTCCAAGAGTTTCCTTCACAATTTCCTGGAACACTTCTTTTTGCCCTTTAAAGGACATGGGTGTGTAACAACCTAAAGTCTGTTCTATAAATTCTTCCTGCATCTTTTCTGAATTTTTCGTATAGTATAAAAGACTATGTATGTCGGTACTTCTATCATTAAATGCCGGAAACAAAAATCCATGATTCGGTGCTCCTACCACCCAGTCTCTTACCCTGCTTTCAATATTATTGGTAAGTTCATTATAACAAAGTCCGGCATCGGAAAGTTCTACAGGACAAATGCTGCATAAAATAAAATCATACACTTCCTCAGAAGCATCTTCATTTTCGATTTCATCTTTCGTCATTCCTGGTACATCATAGGCTGCATAAATTAAAATGATATAATAGTTTTGAGGATAATCATAGGTTTCAATTACCTTATCATAGAATTCTTCTAAAAGTGCATCGTCTTTTAGATTCGAATTTTTAAGCTTTAGTAAAAATTCCTGTGTTCCACCGGTAAATTCTGCCTCCATAGGAAATTCCATATTTAAAAGATTTTTCCCAATGGTTCCGGACAAGGTAGAACGAAAAATGGTATAATACTTAAAATTCTCCTCTTCCGACAACGTTAAAAATGTCTGTGCTAATTCTGCCTTTTTATTCTTTTCTCCATCTACGTAACAACCACAAATTCTGGTAATAGTAGACCGTTCCGGTATAAATTGTTTCTTAATTTCTGCAATTTCTTTCTTATTCATACTTTTCTCCATTTCGAGTCTATGTTCTATTCATCCATCTTCACACTTCACTCTTAAAATATTTCCTATTCTTTTGATATCGTTTTATCAAGTCACATTACAATAAAACATGCTCAACTGCAAACATTCATCGATTATTACAACCAATTTGCTTTTATCTGAACTTTTTTCTTCTACTATCTTACCTTTATTTTGTTTTTTTCGCAATATCCAAGTCCAGATTTTTATGGTATACTGAAGTGGATTTATTATGGTTCATCTGTATGCCCCAATAACGGATTTGTTATGGAGCCTTACAAAATCGGTAACCTTATTTTATGAAAAGGATGAAACAGTTATTATGATGACAGAATTAGAAAAACACTACAACAAATTCAACGAAGACAAACGCCTTACCCGTCGCCGGGGACAGGTGGAATTTATCACCTCGTTAAAATATATTCATGAATGCATTGATATGC
>JAFPAZ010000169.1 GCA_017390645.1 Lachnospiraceae bacterium | reverse complement strand
GGCTTATCCTTGTAAGGAACAAGCTTGGAAACAATACGCGCCGTAGCACCTTCCTCAATGAATACTGCCTTATCTCTAGGTAACTTTAAGACAGAATGTACGGTCTGGTTCAGATAATTCGCCACATACTGCATGGTATCCTGGTCCTTACCGGACAGATACAATACATGAGCGCAGTTGTTAAGAATGGTATTGGCCCTATGCACAGAATACATATTGTTAAGCTGTGAAAGGCTCTGGATGATGATACTTACACTGATTTCGCGGGAGCGGATGATGGAAATCAGATTGTCAAAATTCTCAATCCGGGCTGATGATGCAAAATCATCCAAAATCAATCGACAAGGAATCGGAAGTCTTCCATCCTCCATCTTATCAGCTTCTGCAAGAAGCACCTGCATTGCCTGGGTTTGAAACAAATCAACAAGGGTATGCATGGATGTATCATTGTCGGAGCTGTTTACGAAAATCACCGTCTTCTCATGTCCCAGCTCGGCAATATTGATGGAATCCTCGCCCTCCCAAATAGGCTCGTATTCTATGTAATCAAATACATCCAGCCCCTCATTTACAAACTCCATAATGGATTTCCACATCTTTTCTGCCTCAGCAGACCCTGCCATCTGTTTATACTTACGAGCTGCAAAGCAATGCGGATTCTCCATTGCCCATTTTTCAAATTTTACTCTTCCGCTACTGGAAAGCATTCTCCTATGTATCTCACAAACACTCGTCATGGTCTGTTCCTCTTCAGGTGCATATTCCAGAACGTATCCAATCAGAATACTGATGTAACGGGTTGCAGCTTTTTCCCAGAATGGTTCTTCAGCATCCAATTTCGGCATAATGATATTTGCCAACTTCATGATATCCGCCTCATTATATTCACCAAACTTATTTTGGCGAATGTAACGGAGTGGATTATAACCAATGCTTTTTTCCGGGTTCACAAAATCCAGCACCTGTACCCGATATCCTTTCTCCTTTAAATACCTCGAAAAAATGCGATGCAAAAGCCCCTTTGTGTCGGAAACAATCATACTTCCGTAGGGATTTAACAGAAGATTATAAATATAACCTCCCGTTTTTCCGGATCCACTGCCCCCGATAATCAAATCATTGTTGTTCAGACCTGTCAGACGGGTATTGTTAGATACGGTAACCCCCGGTGCAAAAATTCTTTCTCCTATTAAGTTTTTCTTCATATTAATTTTCTCCTTTCTCATGTTTAAATTGTTTCAATTACTATTTACAAAGTTATTATGACATTTTGTGAAGACCTGTTCGCAATTTATACGAACTTGCCTCCTCTCACCAGCTGCTCGTCCTGCAACTTTATCCGGTAATTTCCTTTTCGGTCCACAGTTACAGATATGGATTCGAAGCCGGTCTCGAACTTCAAATCGTAGGCCGCATCCCCGCGACGAATGGAAACTTCACAGTTCATCTGTGAGAGAACAGAAAGCGCTTCCTTCAGTTCCTTCTCCGTATCCGCTATTACCTTCGCCTCTAGTTTTTCCTGCCGGCTTGGACATAGTTCCTGGTAATACAGGTGGAGCATGGTTTCCAATATCTTCGTTTTACAAATGCTCTTATGAAAATAACTACTGATCATCATATAAAGCACATAAGTGGTCTGCTGTTGTTTGCTGTTTGTTTTTTCTGTGAATTTGTACGCCATAATTGTACCTCCATTGAAATAAGAATGAGTTAAAAAGTAACTTTTTTGCAACAAAAAAAGATATATAATTGGGCAGACTGATAGCCTTGCTCAATTATATATCTTCTCCCATTTCAATTTTTAACGTAAGATTATTGTACACTACTACGAACAAATATGCAAGTATTTTTTATTTTTATTTTCATTAATTTTTTATTTATTTTCTTTATTTTTTTTATTTATTTTATATTTTTTGTTTTTTTATCTTTTATTTCTTTTTTATTCTTATTTCTTTTTATTCTTATTTCTTTTTATCTTTTTATTTGAAAGTTATAATTTTAAATTTCTATTTGGGTAAGCAAAAACTCTGCGGTATGTTCTTTTTCCTCTTTTGCCAAAATGGACACTCCACAAAGTGCAGCAAAAAAAGCTCCCCCAAGTCCCAGGATATTTCCACACTCT
>JAFPAZ010000168.1 GCA_017390645.1 Lachnospiraceae bacterium | reverse complement strand
TAGATTATATTGTTGTTGTTAGAGGTATTCACTAGAGGTATTTAGAATCACATGTTATCAGAGATTATATTCTTGATTCTTTAGTATAATCTGTGATAATATGTGATTTTTTTATTTTTAGAAATATCCATAAATTTTATACGCCGAAAGGCAGAATGGAGGTTCATTATGAACGGAACAGTTAAATGGTTCAACGCTGAAAAAGGATACGGATTCATCACTCAGGAAGATGGTTCTGACGTATTCGTACACTTTTCTGCAATCCAGGCTGAAGGATTCAAGTCTTTAGAAGAAGGTCAGAAGGTTTCTTTTGATGTTACTGAAGGTGCTAGAGGAGCTCAGGCTGCTAACGTTGTTAAACTTAGCTAATGATAACTCATTCGAAGGTTCTTGTTTTTACAAGAACCTTTTTTCGTTCTATCAAAAACATATGTAGAGTAATTCAAATAAAATATTATAGTTTCGCAATTACCTAGTAACAGACTATATAGAAAGGAAATTCCCATGAAAAAAGAAATCCGTTTGACCACGTTCAAAGGAGAAACCTGCATTTTAATGGAATGTGACAATTACCGCGGTTTATTAGCCCCTTCCTTAGGCAGTAATTTTCTCAATTTAGAAGAAACCTCACACCACGTCCGATTTTTTCATTTTAAAAAAGGAATATCCCGGAAATTTTTAAAAAAATGCAACATTATTCTAGGACTACCTACCACTTATCTTCCAAACCGGATAAAAGATGGTGTTTTACGAACCTCAGATGGAATCTACCAGTTTCCTATAAATGAAATCTCTAGAAACAATCATCTTCACGGATTTCTACACAATCGGCGCCATAACATTCTCTCTATGGAGGAAAAAGAAGACCATGTCATGGCAAGAACCTACTATGAATATGATGAAAGGGATGCATTTTTTTCTTATTTTCCTCTAAAGTTCCGGATTGATTTTACCTTCGTCCTTTCCAAAGAAGGACTAAGATATGAGGTAACACTAAAAAATCTTTCCGAACGCATGCTGCCCTTTGGATTTGGCACCCATACCACCATTTCCTGCCCTTTTATCAAACGTCAAAAGAAAAAAGAAGGAAAACACTATAGATTTTATTTGCCGGTAAAGCATCGCTATCATCTAAACGAAAGACGTCTGCCGGATGGCACTTTCAGAACACTTTCAGAATCTGAACTGCAATATACCAAGGGCACTGCACGTCCAACAGGCCATGACATCAACGACGAACTTTATCGTCTATGTGAAACGCCGGAAGAATCCTACAAGTCCATTGTCACGGATGAAAATACCGGATTATCTATTGTAAATGAAGTATCCAAAGACTATGGCTTTTTCATTCTTTGGAATATTGGCGGAAAACAAGATTTCTTTTGTCCCGAACCTCTCACCTGGCTTATTGATGCCCCTAATTTAGACCTTCCACGGGAAGAAACCGGTTATCGTGAATTAAAACCGCAGGAATCCGCCACCCTATGGCAAAAATTTTATTTAAGCCAGGATAAAACACATCACCCGGCATAAAAGATAAATCAAAACGATTCAAAGCCTTCAACATAGAAACAGGATGTTGTAAGCTTTTCAGGATATGTGGCAATCTTTAAGACTGATTAACACAAAAATGCACCGGTAAAAGCATTTCTCATAATTTTCGTATGAATCTGCTTTTTCGGTGCATTTTCTTTATTCACTCATTAATTCATCTATTACCTGTTTTACTGTGGTTATCTCTTTTATCTGATCCACTTTTCCACCACAAAAAATTAGTGCTTCTTCCAAATTACCCTTAACTGCATTCATCAACGCATCACTAATGCAATATGGAGTCTGCGCCGGTTTACAAGGTGTAACACATCCCCGGCAATGTTTTGTAGGGACTCTTTCTCCGCCCATAACCCGTTCCATAAAAGAATTCTTAATGGCACGTCCCGGCATTCCTACAGGACTTTTTACAATGACAATATCTTCTTTTGTTGCATTCACATACGCCTCTTTAAAGCGGATATCTGCATCGCATTCCTTCGTCGCCACAAAACGGGAGGCCACTTGGACGCCGTCTGCTCCTAAATCAAAACAATGCTTCACATCTTCTCTTGTGGCAATTCCTCCTGCAAGAATCACAGGAATATGCTTTTGGTATTTTTCTTCATATTGTTTTACTGCATCCATAATTCCAACAATTTCATTATCATAATTTAAATCTTCAATATGCTCTAACTCATCATATTTAAATCCAAGATGTCCCCCTGCAAGTGGACCTTCAATCACCACTGCATCCGGCACTCTTTTCTCTTTTTTGTCCCACATCTTTAAAATGACGTTGGTTGCTTTTATGGATGATACAATAGGGGCAATCTTTGTAGTAGAACCTTTTACTAAAGTTGGTAAATCCATAGGCAGGCCGGCACCGGAAATAATCAAATCTACTTTTGCTTCTACCGCAGCTTTTACATATTCTGCATAATTTCTGGTTGCAACCATAATATTAATTCCGATGATTCCGCCTTTCGCAATCTCCTTAGCCTTCCTTACATGTTTCCCAATGGCACGAAGATTGGCCCGTTCCGCATTCTCATCATAATCTTCTTCCAAATATCCAAGCTGTGCCGCAGAAATGACTCCGATTCCGCCTTCTAAGGCTACGGCCCCTG
>JAFPAZ010000020.1 GCA_017390645.1 Lachnospiraceae bacterium | reverse complement strand
GAAAGATTTATTTTTAACTCAAGCTCCTTCTCAGACTCCTTTAAGCCTTGAAGTTCCTTGGCGATTTTCTCCTGTTTTTGGGCAAGGCTTTTTTCTTCTTCCACTGTTTCCGATAATGCCTCATCCAACCGAAGCTTTATATTATAGGCATAAAGAGCCGCCTCTTCCCTGCTGCCTTTCTTGCCTTCCTGGAAACTCTTAAGAATTTCCTCCTGCTCTTTTCGTTCTTTCTCGTCCTCTAAGTACCGCAGATATTCGTTGACACTTTCCCTTTTGTTTAAATCCTTTAAAAGGGCATCCATCTTATCTTCCACCGTATTCTTTTGTTGAAGCAGGGTTTCCCTTTCATACATCAATTCCTCTTTCTGACGCTCATTGATGTTTAACTTTAATAATTCTTCTTTCTTCTTCTGCTCTAGGTTGCTTTCTTCTATCTGTTCTAACTTCTTGTTCTTTTCTTCGATGGATTCCTCTACTTCCTTTAAATAGGATTCCAAGCTATGATAAATCCTCTTTAACCCATCAAGACTTTCTTCTTTTTCACGATATTGCTCTAAAAAAGTGCCAATTCTTGCAATCAATACATTGATGAGCTCCTGCTGGCGGTCGTAAGAGGAAATTTCCTTCTTCTTCTTCGTTAATTCAATCAGTTTATCCTTAATCTGCATCAAGGTCTGGGCCATATCCTGAGTTACATTTTCCCCATCAATCTGGTTTAAAAATGCTTTCTCAATGATTTCCTCAATAAATAAATCCTCCACCACTTTTCGGGTAGTCTTATAATTGGTTTCAAAATAAGTTCTTACATGACCTTCTGTTTTATTGATTCCACGGATGATTTCCCACTGACTCTCAATCAGTCCATATCCGGCAATGAATTTCTGATACTCACCTTTTTTATCAAATACATATACCTTAAGGCTTAAATCATTTTTTTCCAGTTCTTTTAAGTAGCTTTTTAAGCCACTATAAGTAATCCTTCCTTCTTCATTTACCAAAGGAAGGTTGATGATGTCATTTTCATTGTATTTCCGGTAAAAAATACAGTAGTTAAAATAGTCAATACTGGCGGTATCCTTTTCTTCCTCGGACTGCTTTGCTTTTTTGGCACAAAATCCTGTGGTCAGGTAAAGATATCCGTCCTTTTTATCCTTTTCATCCAGTTCCCATTCAATCAAAGAATGGATGGTGGTGTTTTTACTGTCCCCACGAAACAGTTTTTCAATGGGCTGTTTTTCGTCCAACGTACAATTGGGAATCATATTTTGCAGCAAAAGAAGCATCAAAACACTTTTTCCGCCACCGTTTGCCAAATCATAAATCGTATTTTTCCCATACATTTTCATTACAAAATCATCATATTGCTGTGTGCCGAAATTATATTTTACATTATTCACACGGATTCGATTTATCTTAGGCATCCTGTTTTCCTCCAAATAATTCGTATAAGGTTCCTCTGTTCTCTTCAAAATAGCGTTCCGCCAAAGCCCGGAATCTCTTGGTTGGATAGTACCGCTCGTTATTTTCTATAAATAATTCCTGAGATTTTAAGAAATTAAAAACCAGCTTCACATAACCGGCTTTAGAAGCCTTAGAAGCCCTTACCTCCAAGGTCTCGGTTCCGGTAGTATATGGTACTTCATCCCATAAAAGGGCAATGGCAAGAAAGCTGTCTTCCTCCACTTCCGCCTGAACTAATACCTGCATATTCTCCTTCACGGACCGGATGCTTTCTGTCACTTTGGTAGCAATTTCTTCTAACTTCACATACTCTTTATAAGATATGGTGGCAGAATCGGAATAAAAGGACAAAAGTACCTGATAAATAATGAAATAACAAAGGTAAAGTTCCTTATTTAAGCGCACTCCCATGGATCTTTTTAACTCTTCATTCTGATAGCCAAAGACCCGGTTTCCCTGTCCGGCGGTTACATACAAGGACTCTTCGTATTCGTAAATGGATAAATTCAGTTTCTTTAACATCACATTTGAAATCTCATATACTTCCGGATTTTCGCTGTATTCTTCATAGAGGCGGCTGTTCTTGCCTTCCACTTTACTTACGTTTTCTCCCGCAATTAATTTTGCATATAATTCCAATGCCTTTTCTAAATTTCTGCTATCCATACCTAAATCCTTTCAAATATCATATCCGTTACCTTAAAGGCACCATTTAAAGTAATTTCCTCTTCAAGAAAATGCAAGGTAAACTTCAATCCTTTGTATTCCTTTCCCATTTTTTGCTTCATCATACCGGAAACCATTCCTTCTAGAAAGGTTTCTGACGCCAAAAGCAGTTTATCCACATGGTACTCCTTCTTCTGGCATAAATGCACCAAAAATGAATAATAATCCCCGTTCTGATAAATCTCTTTTCCAAACTTAATCTCAAGGATAGCATTGTATTCTCTTAAGGTAAGTTTATCCTTCTTCATGAGCTGACGGAACAATTCCCCTAACAACTTTTCAAAGTTATTGGAAATTCTCTCTTCTTCGATTTCATCTTCAAATACATAATTTTCCGTATCGGTAACCTTTACTATCTTTTCCCGCTTCTTTTCTTCCTTCGGCTTAAAGGAAAGTCCTTCGTTTAACAAATCAAAACCAAACCTCTTTTGCTTGTTCGGCAACCAGAAAGGACTTAAAAGTTCTCCCAGTATCCTTGGGGTATCCTCTTTTTTCGCCATAGCTTCTGCCTTTTTAAAATCAAAGACAGGTCTTAATTTTCGTAACTTTGCCGCCTTTATCATGCCATCAATGGAGGCAGTCAGCTCCACAGACTCCCTCATTAGTTCCGAATGACGGTAAATGGTCTTTTTTAACTCCACTTCCAGGGCGGAAATGTCATTGAGTGCCTGTTGGTACTTATCTGCATCATAAGAGGTTTCTTCTTTTAATTCCGCCTTTTCCAATGCCTTCTTTACCAGTTCCTGATTTTTCTTAAATAATTTCTGTTCCTGGGCGAACCAGCCTGCCACGTTTTCCACATAGGCATCATAGGCCTTTACACCCTCAAAAATATCTTCAGAAAGAAGCTTCACCACATCCCGTTTCTCATAGGAAATCTTCTTTACTTCATTGTTCATTCTCCGGACTACTTCAATGCCACCTTTAAAGTTATTGGTACGAATCATCTTTTCCAATAACAGCTGCTGAACACTAATCTTACTCTCTTCCTTCATTTCCTTGGTGTACAGGTAAAATTCCACTGCTTCTTTGGTAAGGTGGTATAAAATTCTGCCCTCTTTTACATCACTTTCGAATAATTTCACCCTTGCTAACTTTCTCTTTTTATCCTTCGGATCAAAATAAGTAAATTCAAAAGGCTTTCCATCATGAAATAACTTCTCAAAAATATAGCGGATTAACTCTTTTTCCTCTTCTATCTCTAATAACAAAGAGAAATCCCGCTGTAATACCGAGGACAAAAATGTAGCATATTCCTCATAGCTTACATCCCGGTCGTTAAAATTATTCTCATGAATAAAGTATCGGATCACAGCCATCGTAAGATAGGCCATGTCCAATACTTCATATCGTCCTTCTTTATAGGTGGAAAAATTCGTATTCATCAGTTGAAAAAAAGGATAATACTTCCTAAGATTCAACATTCTTTCGTTATGATCTTCTATCATTTCATGGATTAAAATATGTTCCATCGTTCCTAATTTCCTTCTTTTATCTTCCACGTTTCATGGCTTTTTTCCCTTCCACGTTTCATGGATCAGTATGTACATAGATGTGTTTTGTCATTCCTTCCAAGACTACACCCACCGCTCTACTTATTGGCTTTCAGCCTCTTCTTACATTCATGCATCCTGTCATCCGCCAAATCGTATACGGTCCAGAACTCCACAGGGTTCTTCTTTGTACTAGAAGCACTTCCCACTGCATAAGAAATGCACATTGCTTTATCCTTGTCTGAATTATATTCTTCCGTATAAGCCTGTACCTTATCCAGATATTCTTTTTCTTTTTCCATATCCTCTTTTTCTAAAACAGCCATAAATTCATCTCCGCCCATTCTTCCAAGAAGATAACAACCTTCAAAAGAATACTTTAAAATCTGGGCAAATTCATAAATATAGGCATCTCCTGCTTCATGTCCGAAACGCTCATTGATATATTTTAAATAATTCAAGTCAAACAAAATCACCGTAAAGTCTTTTTGTCCTTTGGCATTCAGGCCTTCGATTTCCTTATTACATTGAGTTCTGGAAGCAACTTCTGTTAACATATCCAAAGAGGAAAACCTCTCCAATACTTCTTCTTTTCTTTGTTCAGAAAAATATTCTACCAGACTCATAGAATATGAATGTAACATAACAATAATAAAGACAAGAAATGTCACGTAGGCCAGACTGAATTTCAAAAACTCCGTATTCGCAAAAAGATATTTTGCCACATTAAACCGTACTAATTCCAGACAAACACAACAGCAAAGAATACAAACCCCCTGGCAAAATACTCTCTCTGAATTTTCCTCCCCCATACATTCCGAAACCGCAATAAAAAATACAATTCCTACACAAATAATCGCCATCAATTGATACTTTACCAAATTAGATGCAAAAGTAGCTATCCCTGTAAAATGTTGTAAGATTACTGCTGCGCATATCGCACCGGAAACAATGGTACAGATTTTAACAATTTTTTTCTTTTTCTTATTCCGAAATGTTTCCTGACAAAACATCAGCAATGGTATAATACAG
>JAFPAZ010000167.1 GCA_017390645.1 Lachnospiraceae bacterium | reverse complement strand
CTCTTTTTCTATCATTTCAAATCGTGCCGGCCACTTTGTGTTTTTTAGTCCTTCCGCTATCTGAAGTTCTGTGAAAGGGAAGTTTTCTTTTAACACTTCGACTACTTTTAGAGCAGTCGCGGCATTTTCCGGCTGATGGGTTCCTAAGAGAGCAATTTCGTATTTTTTTCCCTCTTTTTCCGGAAAGTAAAAACTTTGTTTTTCTAAGGAGAAATCATAAATTTCCGGCATTTGAGCCTGAAAAAACGGTGCATGTTTTCTTTCTGCCGTCTCAATCAAGACTCCTATTGCCTCTTTTTTTTGATTGGGAGAAACCACCACCGGAACGGATTCCTTAATGATTCCAGCCTTCTTTTCGGCAATTTTTGATAGGGTATTTCCTAAAAAAACCATATGGTCCATATCAACCGATGCAATCACAGTACAAACCGGATGTTTCACAATATTGGTAGCATCCAATGCTCCACCCATTCCGGTTTCTAATAAAACAACATCTACCCCTTTTTCATAAAAAAAATCAAAGGCAATCGCCGTTTCCACTTCAAAGGCTGTTGGCATAGGAGCATTCGTTTTTTTCATCTCATTTAAACATTTGTCTATTTTTGTAAAATAGGAGGCAAATTCTTCCTCTTCCATATTTTCTCCATTTATCTTAAAACGCTCTAAATAAGAAAATAAGGTCGGAGAGCTATATTTCCCGACCTTATATCCTCCTTCTATGAATATCGATTCCAGATAAGCCAGAATCGATCCTTTTCCATTGGTTCCGGCGATATGAATTACATTGATTTTATCCTGTGGATTTCCCAACCTCTCGCAAAGAATACTTACAGGTTCCAAGCCTAACACACTGCCTTTTTTCGCAATCTGCTCCATCTTTTCCATTGCCTGCTTATAATTCATATCTGTCCTTCCTTTACCTTAAGTTTATTCCTGTGTCTTTTTTGCTGTATCTGCTGTTGCAGGTTTCTTTAGTAACACACGAACCAAAAGACCTAAACCACCGAACATTAATACCAGCATTACTACAAATTCATAACCTCTGGTGGTAGCAAAATCAATCTTAAGTGCCAATATAACAGAAGCGATGATGATCAAAGCTCCAAGGAAAGTAACAATCTTAGCAAAGACATTTGGTTTATAGAACAATAAAATAATTCCTAAAATAAGGGGTACAAAAATCGCTCCGGTTGGTACCCTTCCTAAATAAGTGGAGCCCCAATAATAAGTTCCTAAACCATGAAATCCAACGGTCATTTTTGATAAAAAGAACCAGACTCCACAAACCAACATTCCTAATCCTAATAAAAACTGTACTAATTCGTTTCCAGCTTCTCCTTTGTTGTTTCGCATTGTATTCACTTTAATTCCTCCTTGTGTACTTTTTCCTACTGTCTTTTTATTGTTCAAACAGTAACTCTCCATAAGTTGGGAATGGCCATGCTTCTTTCGCAACCAGACATTCTAACTTATCCGCCGGAGTTCTTACCTCTTTCATGGCTTCGCAAACCACATCATGGAAATATTTTGCCTGAGCCGGTATGTCATAAGACATATTAGAAGCCTTTTCGTCCACTTTTTCTAATTCCTTCACTGCCGCTTGCAACTTCACCAATTCTGTTGCAATGGCATTCATAATTTCCATCTGCACAGAAACTTCTTCAATTCCTGCAGTTCTTAACGCATTTACCCCTTCTGCTAAAGATGCCTCATATTTCATTACTGCCGGGATAATTTGTTTTTTCGCCATTTCAATCATGGTTTTAGCTTCAATGTTTATGGTCTTAGAGTAATTCTCATACTTAATTTCTACACGGGACTCTAATTCATTCCGATTAAAGACATGATGCTTTTCAAAAATTCGAACTGAATTATCCTTTACCAAAGCAGGAATGGCATCTACCATACATCTTAAATTCGGTAATCCTCTTCTTTCGGCCTCTTCAATCCATTCTTCCGCATAAGCATTTCCGTTAAATACCACTCTCTTATGTTTCTTGATTAAATCCTTAATCATATCATGAACTGCCATATCGAAGTTTTCTGCCTTCTCTAATTCATCCGCGATTTCACACAAAGCATCTGCAACAATGGTATTTAATACAATGTTAGGTTCCGCGATTGACTGGGTAGAACCTACCATTCTGAATTCAAACTTATTCCCTGTAAATGCAAATGGAGAAGTTCTGTTTCTGTCTGTAGCATCCTTGGTAAAAGATGGTAATGTGCTGACACTTGCATTTAATTTCGATCCCTGCTTTGAGCTGGTAGCTTCACCGGTAGTATCCAACTGATTTAATACATCTTCCAACTGTTCTCCAAGAAAAGCGGAAATAATAGCCGGTGGGGCTTCATTGGCGCCTAATCTTCGGTCATTTCCAGGAGAAGAAGCGGACATACGAAGCAATTCTGCATTTTCATCCACTGCTTTTAAAATCGCCATAAGGAATAATAAAAACTGAACATTTTCATGTGGAGTCTTTCCCGGTTCTAACAGGTTCACTCCATCATCTGTTACCATAGACCAGTTGTTATGCTTTCCGGAACCGCTTACACCATCAAAAGGTTTTTCATATAATAAACAGGCCAATCCCTGACGATTTGCTACTTTTTGCATGGTTTCCATGATTAACTGATTATGATCTGTAGCTAAATTGTTGGAAGCATAAATCGGAGCCAGCTCATGCTGTGCCGGTGCAACTTCATTGTGCTGGGTTTTTGCTGTAATTCCTAATTTCCATAACTCAATATTTAACTCATCCATAAATGCAGAAATCTTTTCTTTTATGGCACCAAAATAATGGTCGTCCATTTCCTGGCCCTTCGGAGGCATGGCACCAAATAAGGTACGTCCTGTAAACATTAAATCCTTTCTCTGCATAAATTTATCTTTTGCCACCAGAAAATACTCCTGTTCCGGTCCAACAGAAATATCTACTTTCGTTGCTGTGGTATTTCCGAATAACTTTAATATTCTCATTGCCTGGGTTCCTACTGCATCCATAGAACGAAGCAATGGTGTTTTTTCATCCAATGCCTCCCCTGTATAAGAGCAAAAGGCAGTTGGAATACAAAGAATGGTACTTCCGTCCGGTGATTCCTTTACAAAGGCAGGAGAAGTACAATCCCAAACAGTATATCCCCTAGCTTCAAAAATTGCTCTTAACCCACCTGATGGAAAGGAAGAAGCATCTGCCTCACCTTTGATTAATTCTTTTCCGGAAAACTCAAGAATTACCGTTCCATCAGAAGCAGGATTAATAAACGCATCATGTTTTTCTGCTGTTACACCTGTCATTGGCTGAAACCAATGAGTATAATGAGTTGCTCCCTTTTCTATCGCCCAATCCTTCATGGCATTGGCTACAATATCTGCAATCTTTGGATTTAGTTCTGTTCCCTT
>JAFPAZ010000166.1 GCA_017390645.1 Lachnospiraceae bacterium | reverse complement strand
TGATAAAAATGTACATTTTTATCCTTCCAAAGACGTATTGTTTTATAGTGCGGATGTACATGGAAATGAAATCGTAAAACAGCGTCAGAATGTCATAAAAGGATTGTTGGATAAACAACCATTGACCGTGGTGGTAACACTGGACGGACTGTTGGATAAGGTGGTACCATTATCTGAAATTGAAAGTCAGGTGCTCCGGTTTCAGGTGGGACAACAAATCGTGTTGGAAGAATTGAAGGAAAAGCTGATTCATCTAGGTTATGAGAGGGCTTCTTTCGTAGAAGGAACCGGACAGTTTGCCATCCGTGGCGGCATTATTGATATTTTCCCCTTAACCGAGGATTGCCCATATCGTATTGAATTATGGGATGATGAGGTGGATTCCATCCGGAGTTTTGATGTGCAAAGTCAGCGTTCCATTGAAAGTGTGGAGGAATTAGCGTTTTATCCGGCTTGTGAGATGGTACTGGACAAGAAAAGAATCGAAAAAGGGATAGAACGGATAGAAGAGGAATTTAGGGCAGTTTATGAAAAACTCCGAGGGGAATTTAAAACGGAAGAAAGTCATCGTTTGAAAAAGATGGTGGAAAAAGTAAAAGAGGATTTGACAGAATTTAATGCTGCCATGGGCCTTGATAGTTTTCTGCCTTATTTCTATGAGAAAACAGTATCCTTGCTGGATTATTTTCCAAAGGGTGAAACGGTATTTTTCTTAGATGAGCCGAACCGGATACAGGAAAGTGCTTATGCCTGTCAGCTGGAATTTCGGGAAAGTATGACCCAAAGATTAGAGGGAGGTTATATTCTTCCTAAACAGGCAGAAGTTTTACATGATTACAAAGAAATCCTTGCGAAAATATCCAATGAAAAGACCGTACTTCTTAGTATGTTAGCGCATAATTTGGAACTGTTTGACCCGAAGGAATTTTGTGAGTTAAGGGTAAAATCTGTGGCACCTTATCTTAACAGCTTTTCTGAGTTGTTAAAGGATATTAAGAAATATAAGAGCGAGAAATATAAGATTTTGTTATTCTGCGCCTCTAAAACCAGAGCCTTGCGTCTGGTGGATGACCTAAGAAATGATGAGGTGGAGTGTGCTTTTACAGAGGATATGGATAAAAGCATTTTACCGGGAGAACTGGTGGTGGCAGCAGGAAGGTTAAAGAAGGGATTTGAATATCCATCCCTTAAGTTTGTGGTAATCTCAGAAAGTGATATTTTTAGCAATAAACCTGGGCGGAAAGTGAGAAAAAGGGCAGCCCAAAGTGGTGAAAAAATCAGCAGTTTCCATGATTTAAGTGTAGGAGATTATGTGGTACACGAAAATCATGGTCTGGGAATTTATAAAGGAATTGAAAAGATTCAGGTAGATGGAATTCAAAAGGATTATATCAGCATTGAATATGAAGGAGGAAGTAAATTATTTATTCAGACCTCTTCCTTGGATTTAATCCAAAAATATGCCGGAAAAGAAGCCAGAAAACCGAAGTTAAATAAACTAGGTGGAACAGAGTGGAAAAAGACTAAGGATAAAGTCCGCACCCAGGTTGAAAGTATTGCCAAGGATTTGGTGGAATTATATGCCGTAAGGCAGGAGCGAACCGGGTATCAGTTTGTGGAGGATACCGTTTGGCAAAGAGAGTTTGAGGAAATGTTTCCTTATGAAGAAACCCAGGATCAGTTAAGAGCCATCGAAGAAACCAAGCAGGATATGATGAGCACGAAAATCATGGATCGTCTGATTTGTGGGGATGTGGGATTTGGAAAGACGGAAGTTGCCATCCGGGCGGCATTTAAGGCGGTAGACAGTGGAAAACAGGTGGCATATCTGGTACCTACCACCATTCTTGCCCAACAGCACTATGAAACCTTTTTCGAACGTATGAAGGAATTTCCAATCCGGGTGGGAGTGTTATCCAGGTTCCGTACTCCATACCAGCAGAAAAAAACCATTGAAGCCATAAAAACAGGACAGGTGGACATTGTCATTGGAACCCATCGTCTGTTATCCAAGGATGTTCAGTTTAAGAATCTGGGACTTTTAATCATTGATGAGGAACAGCGTTTTGGTGTGACTCATAAGGAAAAAATTAAGATGTTAAAGAAGGATGTGGATGTACTGACCTTGTCTGCTACACCGATTCCAAGAACTCTTCATATGTCTTTGATTGGGATTCGTGATATGAGCCTGTTAGAAGAAGCTCCGGTAGACCGTCAAGGGATACAGACCTATGTTTTGGAATACAATGCACAATTAATCAAAGAAGCCATTCACAGGGAAATAGCCAGGGGCGGACAGGTTTATTATGTATATAACAGGGTAAATAATATTGATGAAGTTGCCCTGGAACTTTCCAAACTGGTTCCGGATGCCAGGGTTGCCTTTGCCCATGGGCAAATGAGTGAGAGAGAACTAGAAAAGATTATGTATGCCTTTACCCATAAAGAACTGGATGTTCTGGTGGCAACTACCATCATTGAAACCGGTCTGGATATTCCAAATGTAAATACCATGATTATCCATGATGCCAACAAACTAGGGTTATCCCAGTTATACCAGTTAAGAGGTCGGGTTGGACGTTCAAACCGTCAGGCATATGCTTTCTTAATGTACAAGAGAGATACCATGTTAAAGGAGACGGCAGAAAAACGTCTTCAGGCAATCAGGGAATTTACAGATTTGGGTTCTGGTGTTAAAATTGCAATGAGAGATTTGGAAATCCGTGGTGCAGGGAATTTATTAGGAGAAGACCAGTCCGGTCATATGGCAGCAGTAGGGTATGACCTTTATTGCAAGATGTTAAACGAAGCAGTGCTGAATTTAAAGGGAGAGGAAGTAGAGCAATCCTTTGAAACCGTCATTGATTTGCCGATAGATGCCTTTATACCTGCTACTTATGTAAAAAATGAAGCCACAAAGCTGGAATTATATAAAAGAATTGCGGAGATTTCAAATTCAGAGGAGCAGGAGGATATATTGGATGAGCTGACAGACCGTTTTTCAGACCCTCCGGCACCGGTAGTAGATTTATTGAAAGTGGCATTGTTAAAAGCAAAAGCACACAAAATAGGAATTTTGGAAGTGGCATTAAAGAGTCAGGACCTTGAATTTAAAATGAAGTGGGATGCGAAGATAGATGCAGAGAAGATTCCTGCCTTTATCGAAAGTTATCCTAGAACTATGAGATTAAAACAGGGCAAGGAACCTACCTTTTCCTATTTTGCAGGTAGGGTTGCAAAGAAAGAACTGCTTGATACCATAGATAACATTCTAGAACGCATGAAAGAGGAGATATGTTTATGAAACAAAATGAAAAGGGGTTAGTGAACAGGAAAAGTACCATAAAAAAGGGCATTGTCTTTTTGCTTTTTATTACCATGGCTGCAGGCGTTTTATCAGCCTGTGGTAAAAAATCCGGGGGAGAGGATTCTTCTAAGGAACGGGTAAAGTTATTTTCTTATTATGGTTGTGATGTTTATCTGGATGAAGCCATGATTTATGCAAAGGCCATCGAAGAATCTTATGAGGCGGCATATGGTGAGGATATCTGGAATATTACCTACGAGGCAACGGATGGCTCTAAGGTGAAATTTGAGGAATTAATCAAAGAAGAAACCATCGAGCAAATGAAGATGGTGAAGGTTATGATTACCACGGCCGAGGAAGAGGAAATTGCCTTGACGGAAGAAGAACAGGAAGAAATGGGGCAGCAGGCAAAGACTTTTTATGAAGGTCTTACGGACCAGCAGATAGAGGAAATGGGTATTTCTTTGGAAGTGGTAGTCCGGGTTTATGAGGAAAACCGTCTGGCGGATAAGGCATATGAAAAGCTGGTGGCTGATAAAGTAAGGGAAATTTCCGATGAAGAGGCCAGGGTAACGAAAGTTTATGATTTGCTGATTCCGGCTTATGATTATATGGAAGGTGTGGTATTGCCTTTAGGAGAGGAAGAAAGACAGCAGGCATACACAGATGCGCAGGCAGCATTGGATGCATTAAATGGTGTAGGACTGGAAGAAGGAATGGTTCCACCTACGATAGAGGAATATGCTAAAACATATGGGTACAATGAATCTGGAGAGCTTTACTTTGAAAAAGGAGATGCCACAGCCAAGTATGGAGAAGAATATGAAACCAAAATGTACGAATTAAGTGAGGGACAGTATTCTTCTGTGATTGAAACCAAGTATGGTTACCATATTATTTATATGATATCCCTGACAGAGGAAGAAAAGACTGC
>JAFPAZ010000019.1 GCA_017390645.1 Lachnospiraceae bacterium | reverse complement strand
TGATTTTATTTCCCATGCGAAAAGTCGTGACATCGCAGTAGGACCGGGAAGAGGTTCTGCAGCAGGAAGTATTGTTTCTTACTGTCTTGGGATAACGGATATTGACCCGATTCGATATAATCTGCTTTTTGAGCGTTTCCTAAATCCAGAACGTGTGTCTATGCCGGATATTGACGTGGATTTTTGTTTTGAGCGAAGACAGGAAGTAATTGATTATGTTGTGGAAAAGTATGGAAAGGATAAAGTGGTTCAGATTGTAACCTTTGGTACCATGGCGGCAAAGGGTGTGTTGCGTGATGTGGGAAGAGCGTTGGATATGCCTTATGCCAGGGTTGATGTCATTGCAAAAATGATACCGAACAAGATACCACAGGAACAGGTTGTTACCATAGATAAAGCCTTAGAGGTAAATCCTGAGTTTGCAAAGGCCTATGAAGAACAGGAAGAGGTTCACTATCTGGTGGATATGGCAAAACGTTTAGAAGGTTTGCCAAGACATACTTCTATGCATGCGGCGGGTGTAGTAATCGGACAAAGACCTATTGATGAGTTTGTTCCGTTATCGAAAGGTGCGGAAGATGCCATTACCACACAGTTTACCATGACAACCATTGAACAGCTTGGTTTGTTGAAGATGGATTTTCTTGGGCTTCGTACCTTGACCGTGATTCAGAGTGCGGAGCGCATGATAAGGGAAAAGAATGCAGATTTTTCTATAGAGAACATTGACTATGAGGATGCCAATGTATTTGAAATGATAGCACAGGGAAAAACGGAAGGCGTGTTCCAGTTGGAATCTGCGGGCTTTAAATCTTTTATGAAGGAGTTAAAGCCGAAAAACTTAGAAGATATTATTGCGGGAATTTCCTTGTACCGTCCGGGTCCTATGGATTTTATTCCATTGTATATTAAGGGAAAGAATCATCCAGAGGAAATTAAATATGCCTGTCCACAGATGGAGAAGATATTAGAGCCTACTTACGGGTGTATTGTTTATCAGGAACAGGTTATGCAAATCGTTATGGAACTTGCCGGATATACCTTGGGACGAAGTGACCTGGTGCGTCGTGCCATGTCGAAGAAAAAAGCAGATGTTATGGAACGGGAACGGAAGAACTTCGTTTACGGAAACCAGGAGGAAAACGTACCGGGATGTATCAATCGTGGGATTTCAGAAGAAGTGGCAAATCATATTTTTGATAAAATGATAGATTTCGCAAAATATGCTTTTAATAAATCCCATGCAGCAGCTTATGCAGTAGTATCCTACCGGACAGCGTATTTAAAATGTTATTATCCTGTAGAGTTTATGGCCGCGTTGCTTACCTCTGTCATTGATAACCCTAAGAAAGTAGCGGAATATGTGATAGAATGTAAGAAAATGGGGATCGAAATGCGAAAGCCGGATATTAATGAAAGTATCAGCGGATTTAGTGTTTCCCAAGGGAATATCCGTTATGGGTTAACTGCACTGAAAAGTGTTGGGCATAATGTAATTGAATCTATTGTGAAAAATAGAGAGGAATATGGG
>JAFPAZ010000165.1 GCA_017390645.1 Lachnospiraceae bacterium | reverse complement strand
GAAAAAGAAGGGGAACATTTAAAACAGGATCTTTTAAAAAAATTAGAGGGAATGCTTGAGGGTGTAAGTTATATTGAAGAACGTTCGCCGGAATTAATTCGGGCTTATAGGGAAAAATTAGAGTCGAAAGTAAAAGAATTGCTAGGAAATTCAAATTTTGATGATAGCAGAATTATGACAGAGGTGGTTCTTTTCGCAGATAAAATTTGTGTTGACGAGGAAACGGTGCGACTTAAAAGTCATATTACCAATATGGTTCAGTTATTAAATGAGGGTGGTTTTGTAGGAAGAAAACTTGATTTTATTGCCCAGGAAATGAACCGTGAGGCGAATACGATTTTATCAAAGATGAATGATATCAGCATTGTAAATAAAGCCATTGATTTAAAAACAGATATTGAAAAAGTAAGGGAACAAATTCAAAATATTGAATAGGGGGACGTGGCATGACACAAATGATAAGCATTGGTTATGGAAATTTTGTGAATGCTGAAAAAGTGGTAGCGGTGGTATCCAATGACGCGGCTCCGGTAAAAAGAATGATACAGACTGCAAAAGAGCAGGAGAGAATTATTGATGCTACCCATGGAAAAAAAACAAAATCGGTAATTGTAACAGAAAGCGATCATATTGTACTTTCTGCATTACTGCCAGAAACATTACAAAGTCGTTTTGAACATAATAAAAGTGGACTATCGTAAAATCTTTAGAAAGTTTATTGTTATAGTTCATGAGTGAATAGTAACAGTTTACGTAAGCTGTGTGAGATTTTACAGCAGGTTCTCGAAATGGAGGATTAATATGGAAAAAGGATTATTGGTTGTTATTTCCGGTTTTTCCGGTTCAGGCAAAGGCACTATAGTAAAACAGTTGGTAGAAAAATACGGCTATAGTTTATCGATTTCGGCTACGACCCGTGCTCCAAGAGAAGGAGAGGTGGATGGAAGAGAGTATTATTTTAAGACAGTGGATGAATTCAGAAACCTGATTGACTATAATGGTTTTATTGAATGGGCGCAATATGTTGATAATTATTATGGAACTCCAAGGAAATTCGTAGAGAAAGAAATGGAAGCCGGAAAAGACGTGATTTTGGAAATTGAGGTACAAGGTGCATTGGCGGTAAAAGAACAGTACCCAAATGCAGTGTTGTTATTTATTGCACCTCCAAGTGCCACAGAGTTGAAAAACCGCCTGGTAGGAAGAGGAACAGAAGATATGGCAACGATTCAAAAAAGACTGTGTCGTGCTGTAGACGAATCTGAAAGTATGGATAATTATGAATACATTGTAATAAACGATGAATTAGAACAATGTGTACAGGATGTACATTCCATTATTGTTGGAGAACACAGCAAAACAGATAATAAATTAGGATTTATGGAACAAATTAAAAAAGAATTGGTTTTATTTAAGAAAGGAGAATAAGATATGTTACACCCATCTTACACAGATTTAATGGACGTAGTAAATAGTGAGGTAGAACCAGGAGAACAACCGGTGGTTCAAAGCCGTTATTCCATTGTAATAGCTACTTCAAAGAGAGCGAGACAGCTGATTGCAGGAGAGGAACCATTAGTAAGAGATTATGGTCAGAAACCTCTTTCTATTGCAGTAGAGGAACTATATAAATCTAAGGTAAAAATTGTATCTGAAGAAGAACAAGATAAGTAAGAGAGAGAGTTTGATTACATGAAGCTGTATGCCGACGTTATCATCGATATATCACATGAAGCAATTGACAGGGTATTTCAATATGAGGTACCCCTGTTTTTGTGTGATGAAATAAAAATAGGAGTACAGGTTTTGGTTCCGTTTGGTGCTGGAAATCATCAGAGAAAAGGCTATGTAATAGAACTTAAGAGTACTCCTGATTATGATATTGCAAAGATAAAGTCTCTTATTGGTGTCGTGTCAAAAAGCGTGCCAATCGAAGGTGAAATGATTCAGTTGGCAGACTTTTTGAAACGACAATATGGCTCTACTATGATAAACGCTTTAAAAACTGTAGTTATGATTCCGGATAAAGTAAAGGATAAGGAACAGAAAATATACACCCTCGCTATTACCAAGGAAGAGGCAGATAGAAAAAAGGCTGCTTATGATAGAACTGTAAAATTTAAAACCAGAGGTAAGGTTTTAGAACTACTAATGGAGCAGGATTCATTGACAAAAGAGGGGGCACAAAGAGCAGGGATTTCAGATACCATTTTAAAAAATCTTGAAAAAGAAGGAATTCTTAAAATTAGTACGAAAAAGCAATACCGAAATCCTGTTATGTTAAAAAAAGAGGAATTGGAGACAGTTTCTTTAAATGAGGAACAACAAAGTGCCTTCAATGTGTTTAGGGAAGATTTTAAGGAACATAGATATCATACCTATTTGTTGTATGGAATTACAGGAAGTGGAAAAACTCAGGTATACATGGCCATGATTGAGGAAGTGGTAAAGAGTGGGAAACAGGCAATTTTATTGATTCCTGAAATATCTCTTACTTATCAGAATATCAGTCGGTTTCAAAAACGATTTGGAGAACGGGTTACGATTATTCATTCGAAATTATCGAAAGGTGAAAAATTCGACCAGTTTGAAAGAGCAAGACAGGGTGAGGTGGATGTGGTAATTGGTCCTCGTTCTGCTTTATTTGCCCCTTTTAACAATCTTGGGGTTATCATAATAGATGAAGAGCATGAAAATAGTTATAAAAGCGATAATCCTCCCAAATATCATTCCAGGGAGGTTGCCATTGAAAGAGCTAGAATTTGTGGAGCCAGTGTGGTTTTAGGTTCTGCTACTCCGGCCATTGAAAGCTTTACTAAGGCAAAATTAGGGGAATATAAGCTTCTGACTTTAAGCAAAAGAGCTACAAAAGGAGAGCTGGCTGAGGTTTCTGTGGTGGATTTAAGGGAAGAATTGAGGGCTGGTAACCGTTCCATTTTTAGCCGGGAGTTAAAAGAACGGATGCAGGAGTGTCTTGCTGCAAAAAAACAAATGATGTTGTTTTTAAACCGGAGGGGTTATGCGGGGTTTGTATCTTGTCGGAGCTGTGGACATGTGATAAAATGTCCTCATTGTGACATTTCACTCACGTATCATAAAGACGGAAACCTGCATTGCCATTACTGTGGATTCTGGCAGCCTTATCATAAAAAGTGTCCTAATTGTGGTTCCGCCTATATCGGAACCTTTGGTATTGGAACCCAGAAAGTAGAAGAGGTGATTTATCGGGAATTTCCAGGTGCAAGGGTATTGCGTATGGATTTTGATACTACGAAAGGGAAAAACTCACATCAGGAAATTTTACAGAAATTTTCCCAAGGACAGGCGGATATTTTACTAGGAACGCAGATGATAGTAAAGGGACATGATTTTCCGAATGTTACTTTAGTTGGGGTGATTGCCGCTGATTTAACCCTGGCATCTCATGATTACCGTAGCAATGAAGTGACATTTTCTTTGTTAACCCAGGCTGCAGGAAGAGCAGGAAGGGGAGAGGAAAAAGGACACGTTGTCATTCAGACTTATCAGCCGGAGCATTATAGTATATTGGCGGCAGCAAAACAGGATTATAATGGATTTTATGAAATGGAATATACTTACAGACAATTATTAAAATATCCACCGGTCTATCAGATGTTGGTTATTTTGGTTACCGGAAAAGAGGAATCATCTGTTAGTGATTTTTCAGCTGAACTAGCAACGGAAATAAAAAATCAGTTCGAAAAAGTAAAGGAATTGCAGGTTTTAGGACCCAATAAGGCAGGGGTGTTAAAAATTAGTGATATTTTTCGTTATGTAATATATTTAAAACACGTGGATTATGAGATTCTGGTCCAGATAAAAGATGATTTAGAAAAAAAAATTAAGGAAAATGTATCAAAAAAGGATATTTATGTTTTTTTTGATTTTAATCCAATGCACACATATTAGGAGGATAAGAAAATGGCATTACGTAATATTAGAATAGATGGAGACGATATTTTAAGAAAGAAATGCAGACCAATTACAGAAATGACACCAAAGATTCAGGAATTGATTGACGATATGTTAGAAACTATGTATGAAGCGGAGGGTGTGGGGCTTGCGGCACCTCAGGTTGGAATATTAAAAAGACTGGTAGTAATTGATGTAGGAGAAGGACCTATCGTATTGATTAATCCGGAAATTGTAGAAAAAAGTGGCGAACAAACCGGCATGGAGGGGTGCTTAAGTTTGCCTGGAAAAGCAGGTGAAGTTACAAGACCAAATCATGTGGTATGTAAGGCATTCAATGAGGATATGGAAGAAATTACGGTAGAAGGGGAAGAATTATTAGCAAGAGCCATCTGCCATGAATTAGATCATTTGGATGGTATTTTATATAAAGATTTGGCAAAGAATGGTTTGGTTGATGTGGAAGCCTCTGATGGGGAAGAGTAGAAAGGAATACGGTATTTTATGAAAATTGTATTTATGGGAACACCGGATTTTGCGGTGGAGACGTTAAATGAAATAGTAAATGCCGGACATGAAGTTGCTTTAGTGGTAACACAGCCGGATAAACCAAAGGGAAGAGGAAATAAAATGCAGTTTCCTCCTGTAAAAGAGCGGGCATTGGAATTAGGACTTTCAGTAGAACAGCCTGTGAAAGTAAAAGATGATGAGTTTATAAAAAAGTTAGAAGAGATTAAGCCGGATGCCAT
>JAFPAZ010000164.1 GCA_017390645.1 Lachnospiraceae bacterium | reverse complement strand
GGGTTGTTCCTGCTTAGAAATTTTGGTAAGTTCCTGTTTGGCATATTCAAAGAGATAGGAATCTTCCATCCCCCACCATACATAATAACCCTCTGGAACGATACCATCTGCTTGAGCAGTGTAAAGATCATATATTTTATCAGTTCCGTGTTGTTGATAATATTGTTTACGTCCACCGAAATTAGCATCAGAGCCAACCATTAGTGCCTGATAGTATCCGTTTTTGTGTAGTATATTTGAAAGTGAAGTAATACCAGGCAGGAAAGTATCTTGACCATAACTGTTTCTATCTATGTTAAGAGGCGTCTTTAAGGGAATGCCTGAGGTATGGGAAACAAGAGCGCCAATGGTCCAGGTACCTCCCGAAAGAGACGTGAAACCGCCTACGGAATCGTTATAAGAAAAGTTTGTATTTTCTAAGGCTAATTCATATAATTCAGGGATAGGGTTAACATCGTTTCCGCCACCAAGTTCCTCAGATAAAAAGGTAGTTTCCATAGATTCAAGATAAATGTAGATAAGATTTCTCTTCTGTTCCGGGAACATAATGTTTGCAGAGGAAGGATCCACATATATATCCTGAAAAATGGTTGTCTGTTGAGTCATATAAGTCATAAATTCCGGTAAATTTACTTTTACGGCAGCTGAAAGCAATAGTGTGGCGGTTAAAGATAAGGCGCATATAACGGAAAGGAATTTTGGAAAGGGGTAAATTTTTATTTTGATTTCTTTTCCTATATGCAAAAAGAAACTTTTTTTAACCGTAGCAAATAATGCCAATCCTACCAATACTGTTAAAAGGATGGCAGGCAAAAGGGCGTCCTTTACAAATTTCATAATAAGATCGCTTTCAACACCACCTAAATCGGAAAGTAGTGTATAAAGAATAGAGTCAAATCCTACATCACCATAAACACTCTTATACCATTCTGCTGCAAAGAAACACAACATTCCTACAAACAGAAGCAGCATGCATAAAATTAATATTGGTATAAAAAATTTATTTTTTTTCTTTTTTGGTTGTTTCATTGATGTTTTCCTCCACGGTGATACTGATCTTTTTTTGGAAGTAAAATTTCAGCAAATACAAGAACCACAGTAACCGGTATTGCTATAACAAGGTAGTTAAAAGCAACAATTGGTAGCATGTCTGCTGAATTAGAACATATAGGTTCTCCTGCAGTATGAAGAATAAATTTCTTGATACCAAAACAGATAAAATTAATAAACAAGGCATTACTACAAAAACGGAAGAGACATTCTTTCCAGGACAAATTGTTTTTTGTCAATGTCTCAAATAACCATAAGGATAGTACTGCCGGGAAAAAATAACAAATAAATGCAATCATAATTAAAATCCTCCTTGCTACATATTGTATCATAAATTTAATCAATTTACTACAAAATCTTCAAGAATAAAATGTTGCAAAAGAATGAAAGCTACTGTTTAAAGCGGAACAGTAAAGAATAAAATGTTTGACAAGAAATAGAATTAATGATAGTGTTTTGTCGATAATCATTACTAATTGGAATTACAGAAGAATTCTGATGATTTGCGATATGTAAAACGTAAAAATAGGTTAATTTGTTGCTAACGAATAAGGAGTATAATACAAAAATGAAATCTGTTAATAGTATTAATTTTAAGGAAATTACATTGGAAGATAAGAAATTGTATGAACCTTATCTGACTCAGGGAAGTGAACGGGGGTGTGAATTTTCCTTTGCCAGTTTATACTTGTGGGGACGACAGAAATATGCTGTTTTACAGGAGCAATTCCTAGTATTTTCCCAAATGAATCATCAAAGTGTTTACCTATATCCAATGGGAAATGGGAATAAAAAAGAGGTTTTAGATGCGATGATTGAAGATGCAAAGAAAAGAGGAATTCCTTGTAGGATTTCAGGGGTGTATGATTTAGAAAAGAAGACTTTAGAAGAACTTTATCCTGGCATGTTTCAATTTCAATATGACCCGGGGTTATTTGATTATGTTTATGATATTGACGCCTTAGCAGACTTAAAGGGTAAGAAATATCATAAAAAGCGTAATCATATCCATCGCTTTTTGGATTCGTATCCGGATTATACGGTGGAGCCTTTAAGTGAAGAGAATCTCCCAAGGGTGAGAAGGATGGTAGCGCAGTGGTATGAAAAAAGGTTGCAGGATTCGGATGAAAACGCCTATGCTTTGGAACAGAAGGCTTTGGAAAAAGCCTTTAGACACCATAGGGAGTTAGAAATGGAAGGTTTGGTGTTATTGAATGGGAAAGAGGTTCTAGCAGTAACTTTAGGCAGCCAACTATCGGAAGATACTTTGGATGTACATTTTGAAAAGGCATGTCCCGATGTCAATGGTGCCTATGCCATGATAAATCGTGAGTTTGCCCGATATATCCGGGACAAGTACCCTAAGATTCGTTTTTTTAATCGTGAGGAGGATATGGGACTTGAGGGGTTGCGAAAAGCAAAACAAAGCTATTATCCCCATCATCTGGTAGAAAAAGGATGGGCTTGTCTGAGGGAGGAATATTATGAAGATTGATAAGCCAAAACTTTCCCAAATTCCAAAACTATGGGGTTTATGGAGAGAGGCGTTTGGAGACACGGAGGAATTCCTGACAGCTTTTTATAAGTCCGCTTTTCATGTAAATCGCTGTCGTTGTGTCACGATAAAGGAAGAAATCGTAGCTTCATTGTATTGGTTTGACTGTATTTATAAAGATAAGAAAATTGCTTATTTATATGCCGTAGCTACTGCAAAAGCGTATCGTGGGCAGGGCATTTGTAAAAG
>JAFPAZ010000163.1 GCA_017390645.1 Lachnospiraceae bacterium | reverse complement strand
GATAAGGACTATGAGAATCACAGGCTCCCGGTGCCGGTACGATTCATATTAGATGACTTTGCCGCAAATGCCTACATTCCGGATTTCGATAAAATTACGTCTGTCATCCGTTCTCGGGAAATTTATGTCAGCATAATACTCCAAAGTATTTCACAGTTAAATGATCTTTACGGACATGCCAAGTCTATGACGATCGTGAATAATTGTGATAATTGTCTTTATCTGGGCGGACAGGATGTGGAAACAGCCGCTTACATTGGAACCAAGGCCAACAAGACCACAAACACCATCCTGAATATGCCTTTAGGAGAAGCGTATTTGTTTACAAGAGGAAAAGAGCCTCAAAAAGTAAAGAAATATGACATCAGGAAGCATGAGAAATACTTTGAATTGCCAGAAGCAAAAATGGAGGAGTTCAGAAGGAAGGGGGAGATGTGCGAAATGAATCAGAAGGAAGAGAAATCCAAATTCAATATGTTGACTACAATGAAATAGTATGAGATACTTAAAAAATAAAGAAAAATGCAATGACCTAAAAAAAGAAATGGAGAGGAAGCGTTATGAATATGAAGAAAAAAACAAAGAAATTGTCTAAAAAATTAGCTGCCTTGATTTTAACAACTGTTTTAGCCGGCACTCTTGCTGCACCGGCTCCGGTACAGGCGGCGGAGTGGCATAGAGACAATACCGGATGGTGGTGGCAGGAAAAAAATGGGACCTACCCGGTTTCGAAATGGGAAAAAATTAACGGAAGATGGTATCATTTCAATCAGTCCGGTTATATGGATACAGGTTGGTATAAAGAGGGAACAAAGTGGTATTACTTAGGAGGCACCAACGACGGAGCCATGAAGACAGGCTGGAATAAAGTAGGAACAAAGTGGTATTATCTTGGAGGAGTCAACGATGGAGCTATGAGGACAGGATGGTACCAGGAAGGAACAAAGTGGTACTATCTTGGAGGAGCCAATGACGGAGCCATGAAGACAGGCTGGTGTGAGGTGGATGGAAAGCATTACTATTTTTACCAGGATGGAACCATGGCAAGAAATACAATTATTGATAATTATGAAATAAGTGCTGACGGTTCCCGTAGTGAAAAGTATGAGACTTATACGATAGATTTAGGAAATGGTCAGACTACTACTGTGGTGGGGTACTTGGATACCGATTATGCAAATCAGGTGGTAAAATTAGTAAATGAATATCGTGCAGAAAAAGGACTCGCTCCGCTTACAGTAATGACGGATTTATCAGATGCTTCTTTCCTTCGTTCCTATGAAACAGCATATTATTTTTCCCATACACGTCCGAATGGAGAAAGTTGTTTTTCGGTTATTTCCAATAAATCTATTTATAATGGTATGGGAGAGAATATTGCTGCAGGATATGCGACTCCGGAGGCGGTAATGAAGGGTTGGAAAGAATCTTCCGGACATAATGCAAACATGTTAGGTAACTATGATTGCATCGGTGTAGGTTGTTTTATTACAAAAGGAAATGGTTCCTATGGTCAGTACCGGTATTATTGGGTACAAATATTTGGTAAGAAATAATAGAAGTTTTATATTTCATGATTCAAAATAATTGATATAAACAGTGGTGTCATAAGCCTTATGACACCACATTCTGTAAGAGATTCTTTTCTAATAAAATATCCAGTAACTCATCCTGTGTGGAATCCGGTGCAGCATTTTCAAGGACTTCGTAAATTTGTTCTATGATGAAAAGGTCTGTTTCTAATTCATCAGAGG
>JAFPAZ010000162.1 GCA_017390645.1 Lachnospiraceae bacterium | reverse complement strand
TATCAGAAAACATATTTTTAACACCAGTCTGGGCATCATCAAAGTTTCCATGAATACCAACTACATATGTATTCGCTCCCTTTTGGGTTACCATCTGCTTTTCCTGAATTGGACTTACACCATTCTTTGGGTAAAATACTATAATTTTTGTTCCTTCTACATCAGCAAATCCTGCCAAAGCTGCCTTTCCTGTATCGCCGGAAGTAGCAGTTAAAATTACAATTTCATTTTTTATCTGATTCTTCTTTGCAGAGGTAACTAATAAATACGGAAGAATAGATAATGCCATATCTTTAAATGCAATTGTAGAACCATGGAATAATTCTAAATAATAAGCCCCTGCTGCCTTCTTTAACGGAGCAATTTCTTTTGTATCGAATTTGGAATCATATGCACTATTAATACAATGTTTTAATTCCTCTTCTGTAAAATCAGTTAATAATAACTTCATCACTTCATAAGCAACTTCCTGATAATTCATCTTAGCCAATTCAGCTAAAGAAACATCAAACTTTGGTAAGCTTGTAGGCACAAACAAACCGCCATTATCCGCTAATCCCTTTAAAATTGCCTGTGATGCAGTTACTACTTCTTCACTGTTTCTTGTACTCTTATATAATAGATCCATTTTTTTACCTTTGCATTTTCTACCTGTACTTAAAAAGCTAAAGGCAGTTACGCAATTCCTTTCTTTCGTTTACTATAATTTCTCTTTTTCAGGTAATTTATTTTATCTGATAGTAAAATTTTCTCAAATAAAAAATAATTACCCTGGAGCATTACACTCTTCGGGTAATTATATCACACCTGTTTTCAATTAACAAGTACCTTCCGACCTAAGAAGGCATAAAATTTGTTCTCAAAGGTTAACTATTTTAATTATAAAAATTATGTCCTCCATAATAAAACAGAAAATTTAAATTTCTGTCAAACCAGGAAGTATTTCCATAAACCGGACTTACAAAATATAGGGCTCCCTGGGAATTATCTTCTCCCGCCATGGCACGATTTACTGCTTCCCTAGTTCCATCCGTTACTGTTACAGAATAATATCTTCCATCAGAAATCGGTGAAAACTGATAGACACCACCTCTGTGTTGGAAAATAACCCCTTCAATGGTATTCGGAAACTGCGAACTACCTACCCGGTTTAATACTACATTTGCAACCATGAGTTTTGCTTCAATATCCTTGCCAGTGGCCTCTGCTTCTACAATACGACATAACATATCATATTCACTTTCCACAGGTGCTGAAACAACCACTTCTTTTTCTGTTTCTATCACCGGTTCCACCGGCTGGATAGCTTCTTGTTGTGTAACTACCGGCTGCGAGGCAGTCTGCTTATTATCTCCACTTTGTATGTTACTTTGGTTGCTTGATGTATCTAAAACTGCTGCAACGGCAACCACATCTGTTTCATTTTTAATGGCTTCTTCCTGTTTTAAGGCTTCTTGTTTTCTTCTTTCCTCATCCTCTGCAATGGCCTGAGCAAATGCATTCTCTATCATATTGCTTTCTGCTGCTTCTAATACTTGTCTGACAGAGGTCAAGTCACCATTAATTTCAACATTCTCTTTCGCCACAACTACAGTTTGGTGTTTCTTTTCAATTCCATCCAGCTCTCTTGACACCACAACGGCTGTGGAAACGGAAAAAGCAAATGTGCAGGTACCGATTGTAACATTTTTGATATACTTTTTAATTGCAGTTAATAAATCACTCTTCTGATGATTCATGGATTCTAATTTCATAAAAATCTTCCTCTCTTTTCGTTCAGAGAATTAACTGTAACATTTTTGTAACATTTTTAATTACTTTGTAAATTATATACGAGAAAAAGGAATATGGTCAATAGAATTTCCTATTTTCGTCATAAATCTCTATTTTTCATTAAAAGTCACCGTAATAATTATTAAAAATGCACTATTAATCCCAGGAACATATAATTTATTACACTAAGATTATATGCATTTGTTACATTTTTATTACACTTTTTACTTTTATTATTACATTTTTTTCATGGACGAATAAAGTGAGATATGATAAACTGTAACAAAATTTACCTTTAAAGAAAGGAATTAAGAAAAATGTCCGAAACTCATTCCGAAATTTCCACCGGAGTATATACCTCAGCAAAAAAAAATGGTGAAATTTATTACCGAAGTTCCGTAACCTATTCCAATAAACATATCAGCCTTGGAAGTTTTCATACATACGAATTGGCACACGCAGCATATATCCTTTCAAAAAAAATTCTTGGAGGAACTTTAACCATTCAAGAATACCCGCAGGATTCTCCCTTATCCTTTCATAAATGGGTGGTTTTAATCAATTTTCGTGACAATGGAATTTACATCAAAAATCCCATCTATGTACTTCCGAAATATTTTGTATATTATATGTCTCCTGATGAAGAATACTACTTCGATACAGATGATTTATTTTATTATTCCAATCATAAGATATTAAAAAAATCAGGCTATCTTTTTGTAAATGATTACGGAATGCAGGTAAATATTTTATCCCGATATGGTATTAAAAATTTTGCCGTAGCAGGAAGAGACTATATTTTTGCTAACGGAAACCCTAACGACTTTCGATATGGAAACATTAAAGTAATCAATCCTTACTATGGTGTGATGATGGAAGTAAAAAATGGACGTACCAGTTATAAAGCCCAGATTCACATTAATGGAAATTATATGATTGGAAGATATAAAACCATAGAAGAAGCAGCCATTGCATACAACAAAGCCATAGATATTTTGTCCCAAAAAGGATTTCAGAAAAATTTTACAAAAAATTACATAGAATCCTATACCAAAATTGAATACGCAAGAGAATATTCTAAGATACGAATATCAAAAAAAATCCGTGAATTGCAATTTTAAATTCTTCTCCTCAATCATTCACCACTTTTTTGTTCCTCTCCAATAATATGCAAACCAAAATATCCGGAATGTCAAACCTCATAATTCATGACATTCCGGATATTCTTTTATCATTATCTACGATTCACGCTACAAAGTAAGCATTAGAAGGAAAAGGGCAGGTAATTTTCTGATTTTTTTATTTTTTATCTCTCAAATTTTTAATCAAAGCTGCCGTATCCAATGCCTGGACTTCCTCTTTTTCTTTTTTCTTTTTCTCTTTTTTCGGCTTTGGTTTTTCTACTTTTGTTTTATCTTTTTCGTGATTTATTTCTTCTGTTTTTTGCTTTGTTAACTCAGCTTTTGCAGTATTTTCAAACACTGTCTTTTCTTCTATTGCTTTTAATTTGCTTCCCTTTTTCTTTCGAAGCATGTCTGCAATACTTCCAAAGACAGTAATATGAAACCGACGAATCAAAATATCTACCATATAAAGAAGTAAGGCCAGTAATAAAAACAAATCTTTATAGTCTTTCCATGACTTTACCACTTCTTTCGGTTCTAAAAATATTTCATCTTCTAACCCGTATATATTACCCGATAACTCCGTTATCATATTTTTCAGCATCTCATTATTCTGATCCAGCCGGTATTCTTTCGAATACTGAACTGCAACTGCAGTATTTACATTATTAATTACCTCTTCTTCTTTATTCTTTCGTATATTTACACTGTAAATTCCAATATCAGAAACGTCCATATTTCCTTTGTATTTACCTGGTTCTACCGGCAACAATTCTACTTCTTTCGTTTCATTTGCAGCAGTCTGATAGACCATGGAAACAGAAACATTTTTATCGATTTCTTTTGTATTGTATTCTACTTCCACATAATCTGTGCCTTGATTTAAGGTAATACTATCCTCTCCCAAATCCGTTTCCGTGATGCAATAATCTGTTATATTCTTCCACAGTGTTACATAATCCTCAAAATCTGCATAATTTTTCGTCCAATTAAATTCTCCATCACTGGTAAAAGCAACTGTTTTGCCTAAACCATATTGCCATGTGGCAAGAATCGGATCTCCTTTATGAGATTTTAATATAACGGTTGCTGTTGATTTTGCTGAAGTTGCAACATAACCGTTTAAGGCTCTTACTCCATTCGTAAACACATGATCCATAATTTTATGGTTTGAAGCAAGCACAGGCATAAATGTTTCATTCATCAAATAACTTTTTGTAGATAAAAACACTTCCTGAGCAAAGATTCGTGGCATATCATTATTTAAATCCGTATAATAATACCTGCCTCCACAAACATTTGCAAGGGACTGTAACATTCCTGTATCTGCACCACTACCAACTGCCACTGTAGATAACGTAATATTGTTATCATTTATCTTCTGAATCAATGACTGATACTGCCTATAACCATCCTGACCATCTGTAAGCAATACAATATGTTTAAAGGTAGCATCACTGTTTTCCAGACTTTGCACTGCCTGATTCAAAGCAGGAAAAATACTGGTCCCTCCTCCAATTGTAATACTTCCTATCTTTTCTTGTACTGTTTCTTTGTCGGAGGCAGAAGAAAGTTCATAAATCCACTGAAATTTGTCATCAAAGATCAACACACCCACATCATCCGTATTCCTCAGATTTTCTACCGCTTTTGAAGAAGACGTCTTTGCAAGATCCAAAGCACTGAAGGCTCCACCTAAGGAATCCTGCATACTTCCAGAATGGTCAATTACCATAACCATAGCCATTTTAGGAACTTCTCTATCATTGGTTAAATCCATATCTACCGGAAGCACTGTTTCAATGGCTGTATCCCGGTAATTTCCAAGTACATAGGAATTACTTCCACCAATACAGATAAATCCGCCTGCATAATCTTTCACATAAGGCTCCAAAATATCCATAAAACCTTCCCGTAAATCATCCGCATAAACATCAAGAAAAATTACTTCTTTATATTTATTTAATTCTTGTAGCGTATTGGGTACAAATCCCGGAGTGCATACGGTAAAATCCACATTTGCACTTTTCAATACTTCTTGGAACTGTTCACTTTGTCCGGCATAACCTTCTACTAGTAATACTTTCGCCCTATCCGTTACCTGTGCAAAAGTAACATACTCATTATTAAGTGCCAGAGTATCATCTTCCGTATCAATTCTGACTTTATAGGAAGCAATTCCGCTGTCCACTGCTGTATCAGAAAAAACAAACTGATTCTCCCCTTTTTGCAGACTTACCTCTTTACTTCCCTTTATATCTGAGCCGGAATACAAATAAATGGTTGCATTGGTTTGTTTGGTACTATAAATTGACACTGTTACATAAAAAGTATCTCCAATCTGAATCTGATTCGGAACACTTAAATCACTTACATAAACTTCTTTTTCTATTTCTGATTGAATCAAAGTCCAGTCGAATTCAATGTTATTCGCAAGTAAATTTCCTTTTAATTCATTGATTTCTCCTTCATTTTGTAACCCATCACTGATTAATACAATTCTTTTTCCACCATCTTCCGGAAACATAGAAATGGCAGTTGCAACTGCGTCCTCAATATTAGTGGCATGGGAAACCACATCTGTATTTAATGAAATGAAGTTTTTATTTGAAGTGACAAACTGCTCCACCGTAGCATCTTTTCCAAACGCCACCATACCATATTCATTTCCTTTTGGCATATTGGCAATCAGATTTTTAAGATATGTTTCCATTTCGTCCTGTTTATCCTTCAAACTATCCGACATATCCACTACAAAAATCGTGGTCATATCCTTGGATACTTTTTTCACCTGAATTTGTGCCAAAGAAGATGCCAGTAAGGTAACTACCAAAATCCGGACAATGATATATTCCCATTTTTTTCTTTTATCCTGAAACTTAAGTTTTCTGCCTGTAAGAAAGAAAAATACAGCAAACAGGGGTATCAGAAAAAAAGCATAAGGATTTAACACATCAATTACCATTTTCATCCCCTCCTACTTTGTTTTCTTATATACAAGCCACTCTAACAGCAGCAATGCTAACATAATATATATGATTTTATTTCTAAGCTGCACCATTCCTTGTGCTAACTTCACTACAAATCCGGTTTGGGCAACTTCTGTAACAGCCGGAACCACATAGGATTCTGACTCTGTTGGATAGGAAACACTAAAACTGCTTGTTTCAGTTCCATCACTTAGTTCATAAAATCCTAATTCATTGGTTTTTTCATAAGAAACATAATTTCCATTTGAAATATAATTTTCACTCACTCCTGCCGGGTTTTTAATTTCCAGATTGATATCTGCTTTTACGTTTTTTAATTCCACACTTTCAAAAGGGAAATAACTGTTCTCTGATAACATTCCTTGTTGAAGCAGATATTGTGTCATCTGGTACATTAAAATCGGAAATTCTGCCTGCAATGCAAAATCAGATTGATGGAAATCAAATCCAATCACTGCAACTTTTCTTCCATTATATTCTCCGTAATATCCGGCAGATTTTTCTCGGTTTGAAATAAAACTTTGTGCCCATGCCGGAACTTCATATAAATCCGTTTCCATCACTCCAAAAGAAAAACCATCAATATAATTTGTAATTTCTGAACTGTTTAGTTTTAAAGAAACGGAAGTCCCGCTTTCCTTACCAGAAACATATTCATTGTTTTCAGGATGAATAAATAAAATAGATTTATCTTCCGGTATATTTTCCATGCTTTTACCGTCCAGAATATATAAATCATATTCTTCCAATCCTTCTGCATTGGTTATTTCCTGGGCTTTATATACATCCAATCCTTCTACACTGGCAAGTGCTTTTTCCAAAAAGACATTTCCATCACTGATAAGCAATACTTTCGTACCCATTTGTTTTTCTAACACCAGATATCCAACATTGTCTTCCATCAGCATATCTTTCTTGCTGGATTTTACATATACTTTGTCCGAATCTGTTTCAATTCCTTCAAAATAGACTACCTCTGAACTCATGGCATCAAGGGTAAGGGTTTCCATTCCAAGGATACGTTCTGTTCCCTGCTCATACAAAGTGATATCTGTGGTAATGTTTTCTGAAGATCCGTTGGTAATTTTCGTAATTACAGTAATCTTATCATCGGTCACACCATAACTTAAATAATCCACGCTTACATTTGCTTTTTCTTTGTAAACACTATAAATATTTGATTTTTCATAAGCATTTTCAAATTTAGAGTCTGTATAATATACTATATTCGCATCCGGCTGCTGCGCCATAATGGAATTCACCAGATTTGCACTAAGACTTAAATCTCCCGAAGCATATGTGGGTTCTATCTGTTTGATTTTGCTTTTTACTGTCATGATGTTCTCTTCATTGGTTGCTAACACTATAGCCTGGTTATTACATTCAATTAAAGTTATTTTGGTGTTATCTGGAATGGTATCAAGATATTCCAATGCATCTTTCTTTGCCTGCTCTAACCGGGTATCTTCATCATAAAGTGCATTCATACTGGCACTACTGTCAATTACCATGATTAAAGATGAGGACTTTTTGCTCCCTGACAAAATAAAAGGAGACATCAGACTTAAAACAAACAAGATAATAAGCAAGATTTGCAAAACCATCAGCCATTGAAATTTTAATTTTTCCCAAGGTGTGGTCGCCTCTAAATTTTTATAAACTTCCTTCCATAGCATATTGGAGGAAATTTCAACTTTTTTTGCTTTCTGCTTTAACATGTAAATCAGTATAATGACCGGAATAAAAAGTAAAAAACAAACCGGCCACAATTTATCAAAAGACATCTTTCTCCCCCCTACTTATTTTGTATCAGGCAATGTGTTTTTTGTAATTTATCTAAAATTACTTCTTCTAATGATTCATCGGAAAATGCCAGAACATAGGAAGCCTGATATTTTTTCGCCTGTTCTTCTATATTTCGTACAAACTCTTTTCTGGTTCTCTCATACATTTTTAAAACAGATTGAGAAATAGTAACTTTAATTTCTTCCTTTGTTTCTTTATCCACAAAAGAAACGGTTCCCTCTTCCTGACTTTCCAGCTCTTCTTTTGCTAAGATATGAAGAATGATAACCTGTTGCTTTTTATATCTTAAATAAGAAATCGCTTCTTCTAACCTTCTTCTGTCAAAAAAATCTGAAATTAAAATACTGATACCAGGTTGTTTTATAGGAGTTTTTTTGATTTTTTCCAAAAAATACGTCTCTCCCTGAAACTCCACCTCTTTTAATCCATTTATAATATTGGTAAAATTATTGGTTTTTCTTGCATTTAATATGTTGTTTTCCTGTCCCGTTCCAACCAATTCTATTTTCACACGATCCATATGATGTAGCGCAAGATATGAAAATGCAGCAGTTAACTGTAATGCCATAACACTTTTTTTCTTTTCCCCAAAATCCATAGAAGCGCTAGTGTCTAGAAAAATAGTAAAAGGAATTTCCTTTTCTTCCATAAACTCCTTAATATACAGCTTTTCTGTTCTACCATATACGTTCCAGTCAATTCTTCTCAAATCATCCCCCGGAAAATATTCACGGTAATCCGAAAACTCTACAGAAGAACCCTTCGCTCCGGATTTTCTCTCTCCACTCATTCCTTGCTTGGTTCGGATATAGGAATTTAATTTCAGCGTATTCAATTTTTGAAAAAAATTTAAATCAAAAATATGTTCCATTCTTTCCTCCATTCCGAAGTTTAAACCTATTGATTATTCAAAGAACCTAAGATATCCCCCATCAGGAAACAGATCCTTTTCCTATCTTCTTTTTATTTGCTTTCTAACATAATTTTCTGAATGATTTCTTCAACGCTTACCATATCACTTAAGGCATCAAAATTAGTAATAATTCTATGTCTCAAAGCAGGAATTGCAACATAATTTACATCTTCAAAAGATACATTATATCTTCCTTCCATAAATGCTCTGGCTTTCGCTGTTTTAATAATCGCTTGTGCTGCTCTTGGACTTGCTCCGGTATCAATATATTTTTTTGCTATTTCCGGCGCACCTTCCGCATCCTTATGAGTATAAACGACTAATTTTAATGCATAATCCATAACCGGTTCTGCTACCGGCATTAATTTTATCTGCTCCCGAATGGTTAAAATCTCATCTCCATTTAGAATCGGATTGATTTCCGGCTCTTTTGGATTTAAAGTCAGATTCACAATATCCTTTAGTTCATCCATAGTTGGAAATTCTACTTTTAATTTAAGTAAGAAACGGTCTAACTGTGCTTCCGGCAACGGATAGGTACCCTCGTTTTCAATCGGGTTCTGAGTTGCTAATACCATAAAAGGCTTTGGAAGTGAGTAGGTTTCCTGACCTACCGTAACTGTTTTTTCCTGCATGGCCTCTAGTAATGCAGCCTGGGTTTTTGGAGTTGCACGGTTAATTTCATCTGCTAATACCATATTTGCAAAAATCGGTCCTCTTTGAAATTCAAAAGTATTCTGACCATCTTTTTTTACAATCAGATTGGTTCCTGTTACATCAGAAGGCATTAAATCCGGTGTAAACTGAATTCTCTTAAAATCCATCTGCAATACCTTTGAAATGGTCTTTACCAGCTGAGTTTTTCCTAATCCAGGAACACCTTCCAACAAAATATTACCATCGGATAAAATTGCAATCATAACCTGTCTGACAATATCTTTTTGACCAATAATCCCCTTTCCTATTTCCTCTTCACAACAATGAATTTTATCTATCATTGAATTAATTTCGGCTTTCATTTCCATTTTATATATCCTCCTTAGTCCTCATTTTTATGTTTTAGAGATTGCGAAAGCACAAAGTGCATAGCAATCTGTAAGTTTCCAGGTACAAACTACATTTATCACCTGATACCTACTGATTCAATTGTTCAAAATAATCTTTTATAATTCCTTCCATACCGGATGGATATTTGGCATTTTCAATATTGGTATATGCCTGCTGTTGATATGAAGTAACGACATCTCCGTAAGAAACCATAGTTCCCTTATATCCAAGTCCATCTTTGGAATGGGTTAAATACCCTTCTCCGTCCACTTTATCTCCGGATAAATTACCATCGTCTCCTTCTTCCAAAGGTACCGCTATCATTTCTCCTTCATAGGTATTATGATCTTTTACTTCCTTCTGGCTGCCATAATTCCAGCCGCTTCCACTTCCGGAACCGCTTCCAGAACCAGTACCACTACCGGAGCCATTTCCATTACCGGAACTATTTCCACTTTCAGAACCATTTCCGCTTCCATTTCCAGAACTATTTCCACTTCCATTTTCAGAACTATTTCCACTTTCGGAACTGTTTTGGGAATTTTGATTGTTTTCTCCACTTCCTGTAGAGTTACCACCACTTCCCTGATTTTGGTTTCCTTCCTGGGATTCAGCACCAGCACTATTACTACTCTCTAATGATTCCATAATCTGGGTTACACTTGCGCCATTCATACTTTGATTTACCGCCTCCATTAGGGAAGCCACATCCATTTCTCCCAATTCCCCGGAAGCCAATTTTTCTGCTAAATCCGCTAACTGCTCAGCATCCATGGTCTCAGCCATTTCAGACAACATTTCAGCTAGTTGCTCCATTTCTTCCTGAGACAAGGAAGAACTTTCCGGTAAACTATCTTTAAAAGCATCCATCATCATTTCCTGCATCTTGTACTCTGTCCGTTCCATAAGACTTTCCATTTCCTTGATACTATCCATTTCCTTTAGTTCTTCCAAAGCCTTGCTAAATTCTTCTTCTACTCCCTGTTTCAAAGAATTATCCATGGTTTCCATTTTTTCTACTTTTTCCAGAATTTCTTCAGCTTCCTCTTTTTTCTCTTCGATTAACTCATGCTTTTCCTGTAATAAATCTGCTTTCTCTTTCGCATCCGTTGGCACCATAGATAAAATTACAATCAGAAAAATACCGGTTAAAATTCCTGCATATTTTTTATATTCAGGCTGGAAGGGAAATATTTTTTTCATCTCCATTTCTCTGGAACGAGCTAGGGTATCTTCCCTTTGAAGGGCAGAAATAGCATCATCTTTTTCTATATTCTCAAGAGCCGTTACAAAACGTTCCTGGTTTTTCGTTTTCTCATCCAATAAAAGTGCTGCACCCTTTAAATTTGTACACTTTACACACCATGCCACCATGGACAAAATCAGGAATGCAATCATAATACCTGCCATAATCCTGTTTTCGTAGTAAATTGGCAATACCAGAAGAAGGATCGAAACCACTACACACACACCTACACCGCCTAAAATGCCAAGAGTAAAATAGGAAATCCACTCCAAAAAACGAATCCGGTGTAAAGCTTGCCTGATTTTATTCAAAATTTCCTTCTTTATCTGATTCATCTTCCTCACTCCTCCACTTTCTGACGCCCTTTAAATCATTTACTTTGTTCCCTTAACAAAACTTCTTTATTTTCGTTTTTTATTTTTTTTACGCAAAGGATCAATCTTATTGGCTGCCATTTTTACAAAAAATAGACTCACACCCAGAAGAGCCAAAATACTAGGTATCATCCAATTATTCCAAGCTTGAATTAAAACATTCTCTAGGACGGAAATATCGTAGTCAGTATAGCTTATCTCGGATTCAATAGAATAAAAAATTCCTCCGGGACCAAATACGCGGAAAAGATAATCCGTAACTAAAGCCGCCGGATTCGCCACCAGCAACACTGGAAAAACAAGACTTAAAGTTTGTTTTTCGATGCCATGACTATTCATATGATACATGTAAAATATATTTGCAACCCAATATAAAATTAATGTTCCAAAAACAAATGCCAATTCGATCACTAGGGTAACAATGATTGACGGCAATGTTTTCTTAAAAACACTAGAGCAGAATATTCCAATGGAACCTGCAAAAATTGAAATCACAAGCATAACACCCAACATGTAAATTAAGTTTACCCAACTGATACCACCAAAAAGGAAGGCTAATGAAATCATAGGCAGGGAAGAAAATACAAATAAAAACACCTGCGTAATGGCAGTTGCCAATTTACCTGCGATAATCTGGATTGGCTTCACCGGTGTTGTAAGCATAATATCCAAAGTCTGACGTTCTCTCTCTCCTGAAACAGAACTTGCTGTGATCACCGGAATCACAACATACAAAATTACCGCTTGAACACACATTAATATGGGATACACATATCCTAAAGCCTTCAAATCCAGATTTCTTCCATCCAATGCTTCAATTCTTACAATTAACAATATAACAAAGGAACATAATGCTAAAATTAAATCATAGAAAAAGATAGCAACCGGCATCTTAATACTTCTTGATCCAATGGTTAATTCCTTTTTTAATATTGGATTTATTTTCATCTACTTTTCCTCCTCTGCTGTTACTTCAATAAATAATGTTTCCAGATTTCCTTCTTCTCTATGAATCCCTCGAATTGGAATCTGTCTTTCCACAAATGCCTTCATTAATTCATAGATATCAAAATCATCTCCATCAAAGGATAAAATCAAACTATTATCACGAATGGATAAATTCTTAACTTTAGGATTTTCCTTCATGAACAAAATTGCCTCTTCTTTCTTATCAATCACATCAATCCTTAATGGATTTGCATTTTTGGCCTGTTCTAATATTTCATCCACCTGTCCATGCAAAATCAGTTTTCCTTTTTTCATAATCCCGACACTACTACACATTTCTGCCAATTCCGGAAGTATATGAGAACTGATAATAATGGTTTTCCCCATTTCCTTTAAATTCTTTAAGATTTCTTTCATTTCAAATCTTGCTCTTGGATCAAGGCCGGATGCCGGTTCGTCAAGAATCAGCAGATCCGGATTATGAACCAGACTTCTGGCAAGACATAATCTTTGTTTCATACCTCTTGACAAACCATCTACATAAGAATCTGTTTTATCTGACAAATTTACAAGTTCCATCAGTCCTAAACAGGTTTCTCTCGCTGCTTTTCCCTCCAATCCATACATAGATGCATAAAATTCCATATATTCCATTGCTTTCAGATTATCATATACACCAAAGAAATCCGGTACATACCCAATCTTTCTTTTCAAACTTTGGGCATCTTTTAGTGCATCCACGTCATTGATAAACACCTTTCCCGAGGAAGGATTTAATAATCCACAAACAATCTTCATGGTAGTAGTTTTTCCGGCACCATTAGGACCTACAAAACCGAAAATTTCACCTTTTTCTATCTCCAAATCTAAATGATCCAATGCTAAAAATCTACCATAATATTTCGTTAATCCATCAATTTTCAACATTATTTTCTCCTCCAAACACATAAATATATGGAACTCCATAGAGCGAAGTATACCGTTCCAGCTCTCCTTCGGCTACAAATCTGGCTCGAATTTCACCATTCGCCGAAATATAGTTATCTAATTCAACAATATCACTATCTTCAAACACTAAATCATAATCTCCGGTATTTACATTATAGAAATACACCTGTGCCGCTGTAAGGTAATCTATAGCCCGGCTTCCTTTGTTCAGGGCATACTGTATTTCACCAAGACTTTTCACATTATACGTTACTTCAAGTATGTCACTATATAATTCTCCATCATTCGCATCATAATCACCATCGTAACTGTTAAGATATTCATCCAGATTATACTCTATCCTTATACCAATTTCCTCATTATTTATTTCCTGGGTATAAATAGCAGCATTGAATTCTTTAAAATCTTCATTATCGATTAAGTCTACTTCATAATTTTTAACAATACCAAGAACTAAATTTTCGGAAGTAATATGCTGTGACAGAGCAGAATTATAATACTCATTGCATATTCCATAAGAAAGATCCTGAAGGGCATTCATTTTGTTATCTTCATATTTATCCCCGGAATCATATTCTTCGTAAAAACCATAGCCACCTTCCATTTCAGAGAAGTTCTTTGTTTCCCCTTTCTTTAAATCACCAATATAATAGGAAACACCATTTAACCTTACAACCACGCAAAGTAAGTCATAATCCGTGTTATTGGTAACTGTTCCCTTATATAACAAACCTTCTTCTTCCACAAAAACATCTATATTTTCTTCTGTAGTTTCTGTTTGAGATGCCTGCATATATTTATATTCAAACACTTTAGCATTATCCACCTTTAGAGAATACCCATCTGCATCTTCTTTTAATGTATAATTCACACTGGTTCTTATATCTTTGGTATCATTATAAGATACATAATCATTATCTGAATCAGCTATCATACTGGTAATGTTACTGTTAAAATTAAGTTCATAACCTTTTTTATCAGGAGTAGTCAACGCAATAAATGAATTTGAAGTTTTCTGATTTCCGTTTAAACTTACTAAAGTTACACTGGATTCGATTGGTTTAGTAACTCTTGAACTTCTGCTTACCACCATAACCACTAAAGTGAAAACCAAAGACCATGCCGGAATTACAATCCAGATATATTCTCTTTTATCTTTTTTCTTTAATATCAGATAGGTAATAAAGGTCGCCAATACAATATACACTATAAATAAAAGCAGATATGCCACTGCATCGGGAACTTCGATGTCATTTAAAATACTCTGAACATTACGAAGCTCATAATTACTATAGTAGTAACCATACGCTTGATCCAAAGTATCTATTATTCTTTGACTATAAGTATTCAATGTAGTAGCACCTATAATCGCTTTTTTCATGGAAGCAGTCATATTCTCCTCTGTGAAAGAAAATGGATAAACAAACGCATATCCGCTACCATATTCCCTCACCACACAAGAAGAATCCACCACATTACTGTCATAATAATATTCAACATCTATATCTACATCTAACTCACTGCAGGTTACTGTTCCATAGACATCCTCTTCTCCAAGGAATGTTCCACATATACTGTTTTCATAATCACTGATTCCAAATTCCGTTAAATGAATCTCCTGCTCTATCGTGGTTCCATTAAACTGAATTCCAAAATCTGTTCCATCAAATCCGGATAAGGTATCTACCGCATTAGCACCTGTTCCAACCAATAACATACCTCCACTATTTAACCACTGTAACAAAACATTCATTTGTTCTTCGCTTAATTTATCCGTATAGAATTGATCGATAAAAAGAAAATCAAATTCATCCATTGCATTTTTATCTTCGGGAAATGTCGTCTCGTCCAATCCGGTAATTGTAAAATTTACACGTTCTCCCCATAATTCAAGCTGAAACGCGCTTCCTTCATTTAAAAAGGAAAAATTACTAAAATCATCTGTAAGAATCCCCATGGTCATTCCCATACCAGACTGCATCAAAGTAATGGAGTCTTCCCGATCATAAACTACATTCCCTTTTTCATCAATTAATTCATACCAGAGTTTTCCTGTATGTTCATAATCATAACCAACTTCAAATACAATTTCCTTGCTCTTTCCTTTTTCTATGGAAACCGGTTTTTCATATGCCGTAGAAGCATAAGTACTCCACTCAGTATTACCCACATACAGCTTTATGGTTCCATTAAAATCCTCTTTATAGCTGTCTATCTTTAATGATAAAGAAAGAGTTCCGTTTGCGTTATATTTTCCATCTGTAGTATTTTGAATGTTATAATCCGCATCTTTCTTTTTATCATCCTCCGCCATTACAACTGTCCCATTCAAAGTCAGAATTAACAGCATCATGAAAATGCTGATTAATTTCTGTTTCCATTTTTTTATCTTCATTTTTATACCCGTGCATTTTGCAAGTCTTTCTTACGAAACTGCCCAAATTGAATAGGTTGAAAAACCGGGCAATTTGCACTTTTCCTTTCTTTTATTCGTTTTTTTTAACCTGCTTCTCTATCTTTTCATCTATTTTAAGGAATGTAATTAAAAATTCTGTTCCCTCCTCACCACTTGTGACCTCCACACTAGCTTCATGTAATTCAAAAATACTTTTCGCAATTGCCAGTCCTAAACCGGTTCCACCGGTTTTTTCACTTCTGGATTGCTCCACTCTGAAGAAACGATCAAAGATTTTATCTATATCTTCTTTTGGTATGATTTGTCCAAAATTAATAATGGAAATCTTGATCTGTGATTTTACCTCTTTCATGGTTATAATAATTTGTTTTCCATCTGCCCCATACTTTACAGCATTGTTTAAAATATTACCGATTGCTCTCGCTAATAAGTCTCCGTCTGCATCAATAAAAATGCTTTTCGTGGGAAAGTTTGTACATACTTCGATATGATTCTCATAAAAAGAAGGATAAAACTCCTCTACAATCTGCTCCATAAATTTTGTAATATCCAGTTTTATTTTCTTTGGAATCATTTGATTTTTAGAATATTTAGTATAATCAAATAATTCTTCAATCAATTTTTTCAGCTGCAACGATTTCTTATTTACAATGGTTAAATATTTCACCTTTTCTTCCATAGAAATTTCCTGGTTATATAAAATCAAGTCAAGATAACCTAATATAGAAGTAAGAGGTGTTCTTAAGTCATGAGCTACACTGGTAATTAAATCATCCTTTTCCTGCTCTAAACGCTTCTGTTTCTCCATCATGGCTTTTATTTCATCTGACATTTCCAACACAGAACGAGCCAAAACAGATACTTCATCATTTCCATCCAAATCAAGTGTAATATCAAAATTTCCTTCTTTCATCTGCTCTACACTCTTGGAAATACTTCTAAGACCATCTACCATTTTTCTAGAAATCAACAGGTAATATAGTGCAAAGAAAATAATCACAAAAACAAATGAAAAAATCATATCCATATACATTTTTTCTGATAAAAATGGCTTATTTAAAATTTCTTTTAGATGTTCTGATTCAAAAATATGATCCTTATAAATGCTGTCAATTAGTACTTTTTCTCTGATGCGCAACCCAATTAACATAACTGCTGCCATGGTAATAATGGCTAAAATAACACTAACCAAGGCATACAAGAGCATCTTTAACCTGATAGATTGATAATTATTCGTCTTCAACTTTGTAACCTACCCCCCATACCGTTTTTAATATTTGGGGATTCTTGGTATCCGGTTCAATTTTTTCTCTTAATCGTCGAATATGTACCATGACAGTATTTCCGACTTCGTAAGACTTTTCCTTCCAAACCTGTTCAAAGATTTCTTCGGTGCTAAATACCTTGCCGGGATTCGATGTCAGCAGATAGAAAATATCAAACTCAATCGGTGTTAACTTCACTGGTTCATCGTAACGATACACCGTATGATTCTGCTTATTTAAACGATATTCTTTGATTACAATTTCATCATTATCTTCCTGTCTGGCTCCAAGGTTAATATTTACATATCTTTTTAGCTGTGATTTTACCCTGGCTATCAGTTCCAGAGGATGAAATGGTTTGGTTACATAATCATCTGCTCCCATTCCAAAGCCGTTTATCTTGTCCATATCCTCTGATTTCGCACTTAAAAGAATTACAGGAATATTATTATTCTTCCGGATTCTGGTTAATACAGAAAGCCCGTCCATCTCCGGCATCATAATATCCAAAATAATAAGCTTAATATCTTGACGACTTTCTAACGTTTTTAAACATTTCACCCCGTTGTCTGCGGTCAAAACCTGAAAACCATCGTTTTCCAAATAAATTTTAATCAAATCCGCAATTTCTTTATCATCATCCACAACTAATATGGTTGTATCATTCATGTTTCCCATCCTTTCCATCAAACTAGCATCATATTACCATAATTTACATGTTTAATCTTTAAGAAAATCTTACGTTTCTTTTAAAATAATCCGCTCACCCCTTAATCAAACAGTAAGTTTTTACCTATGTTTTGTTCCAATATAGTAAAAGGACCGCCACATTAAGTAAAATTACACAAGATAAAATGGAATTAATGTAGTTTAATATCCACTATATTTTGTCGAAATCTTCTTAGTGCGACAGTCCTTTTATATTACCTGACTGTTCATTTTTCATCCAATAATACAATTTCACTTTGAATCAGTTTCATTTTTTCCTTATATGAGCCGGACGATAAGCCGGGTTATGTCGTGAATGATCATCTATCTAGACCTGCTGTTGCCAACAGGCTCAAGCGACCTACCTCAAGGCACGACGGGCAGCCGTATCGCCTTTCTTTCGGTCTTGCTTCGAGTGGGGTTTACAGAGCCTGCCTTGTTACCAAGACAGCGGTGAGCTCTTACCTCGCCTTTCCACCCTTACCAGTAAAATCACTGGCGGTTTATTTCTGTTGCACTAGCCTGGGAGTCGCCTCCACCGGACGTTATCCGGCACCCTGCCCTATGAAGCCCGGACTTTCCTCACCTGCAACCTTTCGGTTTCGCAGCCGCGATCATTTATCCGACTCAAATTCAACCTGTTTAAGTATCTTATATTTTTCTCAATTTGTCAAACTGTTTTTTTGTACAGATCTTAATATCTGTTTTTCTTACAGATCTTAACATCTGTTTTTTCGTACAGATCTTAATATCATAGTTCATCATTATATTTACGTACAAATAATAAGTATCCCCATTAAAATCCGAACTATTTTGCTATACCCTAAAACAGCTTCCACCAATGAATTCTCTTAAAATAGAATTATTAGGTATTAAATCACTAGAAGTTCCTAGGAAATAATCCAGGAATTTCAAAATCCTCTTCGCCTCAAAATACTCTTCACAATCCTTTGGAATTGAAAAAAGAATTGGCTCTGCATATTGTTTTAAAATGCATAACTCATAAATCAATGCCGAATTAAACATTGCATCCGCATTTTCCTGAAATGGGAAAATATATCTTTCTTCCCCACGACGAACCGATTCCCACATATTAATGGTCTTCCTTGCAGTAGTTCCTCTGGTTCTTGCATCTCTTACCATTCTTCGAATCAGCCTTCCATCTGTAGTTGGAATACGGTTATGTTCATCCACATTTAATTGTGTTAACGCACTGATATAGATACGATATTTACTATCATTGGTCAGCTTTTCAGTTAAGCGGTTATTTAATCCATGAATTCCTTCAATTACCAAAATATCTTCTGCACCAATTTTTAAGAAATCTCCCTTATATTCCTGCTTTCCGGTGACAAAATTAAACGTAGGCATCTGCAC
>JAFPAZ010000018.1 GCA_017390645.1 Lachnospiraceae bacterium | reverse complement strand
TTACATTATGAATACTCTGAAAAAGATACAGAACTCCAGGTGCATTGCAGTATGGGAATATCCACATTTAGTGATGAGAATAACGATTATATGAAAATGTTCCAATGTGCGGATAAAGCCTTGTATGTAAGCAAAAAGAACGGAAAGGATGCCTTTTGCATCTATGAATAAGTTTGCATTCAGAATTGCATAAAAAAGAAGTGGTGAAAAACATCATTATAGATGTTTCTCACCACTTCTTTCATTAAATCATGGTATCCATGATCAGCCCTTTAATATCATCCTCCACCACTTGCTCTTCATCAATGATTTTTTTCAAATCTTTCAGTAATTGTTCGCTATCTTCGTTTTTTGTGTCTGTATTCTCTACGGTTTCGTCTGTTTCTTGGGTCGTTTTTTCCATTTTTTCTTTTACTTCTTTTGCGACCTCAACTTTTTCTTCTAGCTCTTCGTCCATTTTCTCTTTAGCATCGGAAAGAATCGTTACAGCGATTTCCTTTGCGGAAGATTCTAAAATTTCTTCGGCTTCCTCTTTAGCATCTGTCATTGCGTGTGTTTTCAAACGTTCAATCTGAATAGAGGAAATGGCTTTGTTTGCACTGATAATAGCTTCTGAAGATGCATCTGCAACTTTCTGCCAGTCATCTTTTAATGAATCCAGTTCCAATGCTTCTCTTTGGTAATCGGTAACAGGACCCATATCTTTAAGACGTTCTATCTCTTCTTCGGATAGAGAAAAAGGTTCTTTATGATACTTTTTCAGAAGTTCAAGGTCTTTTTGTTCCTGACTGTCTTCTTCAATTTCGTATTGTTCTTTTAATTGTTCTTTAGATTCTTCAAGTCTTCTTAATTCGGCATTTGCTGTGTCCAAATTTTCAGAAAGTCTTTCCTGATGTTGCTTGATTTCGTCTAACCCATCGTCAATTTTTTTATCGTTACCATAAACATCCATGATAAGTTTCATGGCACGTTTTCTGGCATTTATTTTTTTAATAATAGCTTCATTGTTTAAATTCATATCTCCGGCATACAATGTGTCAGAGGGATGTTTTGAATTTTGTTTCTTTTGATTTTCGATATTTTCTGCAGTATTGTTTCCAGTGAATAAATTAATATTATTATTTCCTGTAACGTTGATTTTCATAATTTGTACCAAGCCTCAGGAAAGAAAGCTTTAGGTTTCCATGAGGTGCAAACATAAGAGTGAAAGATGTTTGCGTATCTAATCCTTTCTTTCTTTTTTCTCCCACTCTGTATTTTTAATGATAAAACCTGATTATTCATGACACATATGTAGTAATTAACAAACGAATTTGCATCACTATATTTCTGTGATTAATAATGTGAATCATCCTGGATAAATGACTGTACTTGAAGATTTTACATCACTATATTTCTGTGATTAATAATGTGAATCATCCAGAATAAATGATTGTACTTGAAGATAAGTCTATTTAGTTCATATATCGGTATATCAGTGAGGAAAATGAAGAGTTTTTACTTTGTTATTCTTCCTTGCCGTACTTTTTTTCTTTCTTATTATGTTTTACTTCATCTTTGGAAGGAGATATTTCGTCGATCAGCTTTTCCACTATCTGTTTTTTTAAATAGATATCATAGCTTAACAGACTGATAAAGGAAAGTTGTTCTAAATATTCCTTGTTTTCACCGGAAAAAGTATTTAGACTTTTTTTGTAAGTTTCTTCAATGGAAGTTTGCAAGACTTTGGTATGTTCTTTTTCCAGTTTAAAAATCGTTTCATATATGTTTTCAAGGGCATCTTCTTCGGAAAAATGTTCCACAAGGGGAGCCAGTAAAACAGAGATATCGTTAATAGAAAGAAAATTTTTCAGGTAATAGATATAGATTAATAAATAAATATGATTTTTGGAATATTTCTTCTTCACCGGAGGAGGAAGCAGATGATTTTTGGTATAATTATTAATCATGGTTTTGGTTAATGTCTTATCATCCTCGTAACGATTGTTGTTTTTTAATTTCTGTTCCATGAAAGTTGTAACCTGGTCCATGTATAATTCGATTTCAGGAACTTCTTCCGGGAGGATATAATCCAGCTTTCCCCATTCTTTTAATAGTTCTTCCATATTTATATTCATAAGAGAGCTCTCCTTCTGTAAGTTATTTTGGGTAATTGCGAAATTACCAAAAAACTAATATTAAGTGATTCAAAAACACATAAGTCGGTGCTTGGGTGTCCGTCGGTACTTAATGAGAGGGTTACCCGGAATTTAGTACCAATACGAGCGGACGTAGCGAAAGCTTGCCGACATTGTTTTGAGTCTTTTGAATTACTTTTGAATAAAATATGATAGTTTCGCAACTGTCTGTATAAGTTATCTAAACCTTATTATATAGTATTTAAAGCTATATGACAAGAAAAAAGAAGTAAAGTTGTAAATAAAACAAAAAGTGACGGTTTGTTGTTTATTGTTGTCGGAGTTTGATTTCCTTAGGTTGTAAATAAAACAAAAAAGTGACGGGTTGTTGGGGTAAGTCACAAATATAAAAGAAGTGATTCAAAAAGTCTCTGGTTTTGTATGTAGTCGGACTGAACTGTAATAAAAGTAAACAAGAAGAATGAGAGATAAAAAACGTTGGATATTAAAAGAGTATTGTAACTTTATTTTTCTATGGTAAGATAAAGTCATCAACAAAAAAACAAACGAAAATTTTTGTAAAAACAACCAATATACTTGAAAAATTTTCGAAAATAATGTATCATATTAACAACATGCAGTGCTTTTTTATAAAGCGATAGGAGGAAAAGAATTATGGGAATTTTACAACGTTTTGGAGATATCATGTCAGCTAACATTAATGCACTTTTAGATAAGTGTGAAGATCCGGCGAAGATGGTGGATCAGTGTTTAAGAGATTTGGAAAAAGATTTAGGAAAAGTAAAGGCAGAAACAGCTTCTGTTATGGCAGAAGAAACTAGAGCTAAGAGAGAATTAGATGAAGTAAATGCGGAAATGAAGAAGTATGAAGATTATGCTAAGAAGGCATTATTAGCAGGTAATGAAGAGGATGCTAAGAAGTTCTTAGAAAAGAAGAATTCACTTGCCACTACTCAGGCAAGCTTGCAGCAGACTTATGATATTGCTTCTGCAAATGCTACTAAGATGCGTCAGATGCATGATAAGATTTCGAAAGACATTGTTGATTTAAATGCTAGAAAAGATGCCATTAAGGCGAAGGTAGCAGTTGCTAAGACTCAGGAAAAGATGAATAAGATGACATCTAAAATTGGTAGTGCTACCAATAGTATGAATGCGTTTGATCGTATGGAAGAAAAGGCAAATAAGATGTTAGATGCTGCAAACGCTATGGCAGAGTTAAATGCCCAGCCAAGAGATGAAGTGGATGATTTAGCTGCGAAGTATGATACAGTTGGAACAGATTCTACTGTGGATGATGAATTAGCAGCATTAAAGGCTCAGATGGGATTATAGAATATGGATGTAGCAGAATGCCGACATCATAGACAAAAGATGAAGATTTTATGATTTAATTCTAGGGCATTATTAAAAGTTAAGTTACTTAAACTAAATAATGAAAAGGACTGTTTTTTAACAGTCCTTTTCGTGGTAGGAGAAAAATATGGCAGAAGAAAATGTGTATCGTTGTGAGGGGTGTGGTGGTATCATGGAATTTGATGCTGCTACTCAAAGTTTAAAATGTCCGAATTGCGACACTGTAGTGGAAATTATCAGTGAAAAGCAAACGATTGTAGAACATAGACTTGACATGTCAGCGAAGAAAAGATTACAGGTGGCAGAAAAGACTACCCAGACTATGGAATGTACCGGATGTGGTGCTCAGATAGAAGTGGATAAAAATGAAACCGCTGCACAATGTCCATATTGTGGTTCCAGCTATGTATTGGCATCGAAACAGGAAGAAGTAATGGTACCGGATGCGGTAGTTCCTTTCCAACTGGATCAGAATGCAGTAAAAGACAGTTTCCATAAATGGATTAAAGGTCGTTGGCTGGCACCTTCCTCGTTAAAAAATTTATATCAGCATGGAGGATTTCGTGGAATTTACCTTCCATACTGGACTTTTGATGCACAGTCGGAATGTTGGTATACTGCCCAGGGTGGACGGGAACGTACCGTGCATTATAAGGATTCGGAAGGAAATACCAGAACCAAAACAGAAGTAGACTGGTATTTTACCAAAGGACATTTTCATCATTTTTTTGATGATGTTCAGATTCCGGCTTCCAAGAGATTTGGCAGTGGAATGTTTAGGGGAATAGGGGAGTTTGATTTTAAACGTCAGGTTCCTTATGCACCGGAATATATCTCAGGATTTTTGGCAGAAAATTTTAATGTAAGCTTAGAAGAAGGTCATGGAAAGGCCATTAATGAAATGGATTCTGAGTTACGTTCTATGTCTGCGGCAGATGTACGAAGAAGATACGATAGAGTAAAAGATGTGCATATTAACAGAAACTATACGGAAGAAACGTTTAAATATCTTCTGCTTCCAGTATATTCAACATCTTATTCCTATAATGGAAAAGATTATAATGTGTTGATTAATGGTCAAAACGGAAGAGTAAGTGGAGAATATCCGAAGAGTCCGGTTAAAATTGCTATCATTGTTATCATAATTGTTGCTATATTGCTTTGGGTTTTCATGGATGATGCAAAAGCAGCTGAATTAGATTATGAAGAGCAAAGTGTAATTGAAACTACATATACAGACGCAGAATACTTGCAGGATGATGTGGAGGAAGCAGAGGAAGAAGTTGCATACTCTGTAAATTGTGACGATGTTTGTATTGTGTTAGAATAGGTAAGGATAAAGGAGATAGAATATGGGATTGTTTTCAAATCAATTTTCAAATGTAGTAGAATGGGAAGAATTTAGAGAAGATATCCTTTTTTGGAAATGGACCAACCGAGAAATTAAGAAAGGTTCCCGCTTGATTATTAAACCGGGACAGGATGCCATTTTTATGTATAATGGTAAGATAGAAGGTATTTTTAAAGACGAAGGAAGTTTTGATATTGAGTCACAGATTATACCATTTCTATCTACATTGAAAGGTATAAAATTCGGTTTTAACAGCGGTATCCGTGCTGAAGTATTGTTTATTAATACAAAAGAATTTACGATTAAATGGGGTACGAAACAGGCAATTAATATACCAAACCCTCAACTACCAGGTGGAATGCCAATCCGTGCATTGGGTACATTTAACTGTAAGGTAGGAGATTATTTATTATTTATTGATAAGATAGCTGGTATCAAAAGGCAGTATTCTATTAATGAAGTAAAAGAAAGAGTTATTTCCATGTTAGATCAGCTTCTTATGAAGTGGATTATGAAGGTTGGCCAGGATATGTTTAATCTTCAGGCAAATGCATTTGATATTGCCAAGGGAATTCAGGAAGATCTGGATATGGAAATGAGTAAAATCGGTATCACTATTACCGGATTTAATATTGGTAATTTCTCTTATCCGGAAGAAGTGCAGAAGATGGTAACGAAGGTTGCTTCACAGAGCATGGTTGGTGATATGGGAAGATATCAGCAGATGCAGATGGTAGACAGTATGGCAAATCAAAATGGAAGAAGTTCAGCTGGAAGTGTTGCAGCTGATATGGTTGGTTTGCAGATGGGCATGATGATGGGTCAACAGATGATGCAGAACATGAATGGTATGAATTCTATGGGCATGAACAACATGGGCATGAATGGAATGAATATGCAACAGGCGCAGCCGATGCAGCAAGCACAACCGGCTCCGGGAGTTGGAACAGGGGAAATTCCTAAATTTTGTCCGAATTGTGGAACAAAGAATGAGGGTGCAAAATTCTGTCCAAATTGTGGTACAAAATTAGGATAATAATTTGTGGAATGAATGAGTAATCTGATAAACATGATGTTTATAATGTTGCAGATAGAAAAAGTAAAACAAAAGATATTTTTTAGGGCGGCCGTTTGACCGCCCTAATTGATGCAGGTAGAAAGTTTTGAAAGGAAGAGAAGATGCGTTTAGATGGACTTAATAAGGAACAAATGGAGGCTGTGGTAAATACGAAAGGGCCATTGTTGATTCTTGCAGGAGCAGGCTCGGGGAAGACCCGTGTGTTAACACATCGTGTTGCATATTTGATTGAAGAAGAGGGAGTGGATCCTTTTCATATTATGGCAATTACCTTTACAAATAAAGCAGCGAAAGAAATGAGGACAAGGGTGGATGATTTGGTTGGGCATGGCTCAGAGAATGTATGGGTGGCTACCTTTCATTCTACCTGCGTTCGAATATTAAGAAGATTTATTGACCGATTGGGATATACCAATCATTTTATTATTTATGATACGGATGATCAAAAAACAGTGTTAAAAGAAGTATATAAATATCTTCAGATTGATTCAAAACAATTACCTGAAAAAAGTGTATTGGCTGAGATATCCAAGGCAAAGGACAGATTTCTTTCTCCTTCAGAATATGAAAGACAGGTAAGGGGAGATTATCAAAAAACAAGAATTTCCCAGATTTACACGGAATATCAGAAACGACTAAGAGGGAATGATGCGCTGGATTTTGATGATTTGTTGGTAAAGACGGTAGAATTGTTTCAGTTTCATCCGGATGTTTTAGAAATTTTTCAGGAAAGATTTCGATACATTATGGTAGATGAATATCAGGATACCAATCATGTTCAATTTTTGTTGATTCATCAACTTGCATCGAAATATCGTAATTTGTGTGTTGTTGGTGATGATGATCAGTCTATCTATAAATTCAGAGGCGCCAATATTTATAATATACTTGATTTTGAAAAAGAGTTTCCTGATACAAAGGTGATAAAGTTGGAGCAGAACTATCGCTCTACAAAAAATATTCTTTCAGCGGCGAATGAAGTGATAAGGAATAATCATGAAAGAAAAGATAAAAAATTATGGTGTGAAAATGCAGGAGGAGAACTGGTTCACTTCCGTCAATACGAAAATGAGTATGAAGAAGGGGGATATGTTGCAGCGGAGATAGACCGGATGGTTCAAAATCATGGTGTAAGTTACAATGATTTTGCTGTATTGTATCGAACGAATGCACAGTCAAGAATTATAGAAGAGAAACTTTTGATGAATAATATACCATATAAAATTGTTGGAGGACAGAATTTCTATGGAAGAAAAGAAATTAAAGATTTAATCTGTTACCTGAAAACTATATGTAACGGACGGGATGATCTTGCGGTGAAAAGAATTCTGAATGTGCCAAAAAGGGGAATTGGTGCCACAACGGTTTCAAAAATAGAACAGTATGCTGAGGATAGAGGCATTGATTTTTATCAGGCATTAATGGAAGCAGAAAATATTTCCTCGTTAGGAAAGGCTTTGGTGAAAATTCAGGAATTTTGCGATTTAATTCAGGGGATAAAACAAAATTTAGACCCATATCAGCTGGATGAATTATTGGATGAAATTCTTGAAAAAACAGGATATTCAAAAGAACTGGAGCTGGAGAATACAGAAGAATCCAGAGGGAGACTGGAAAATATCGAAGAATTTCGTAATAAGATCGTAGATTATTTGGAAAAAAACGAAGAGCCAAGTCTGGAGGAATTGTTAGAAGAAATTGCTTTGGTGGCAGAGATTGATGGATATGATGAAACGCAACCAAGTGTAGTTTTAATGACGTTTCACAGTGCAAAGGGGTTGGAATTTCCACATGTGTTTATGGTAGGAATGGAAGAAGGATTATTTCCAAGTTATATGACAATTGTATCCGGAAGCAGAGAGGAACTGGAAGAAGAAAGAAGACTTTGTTATGTTGGTATTACAAGGGCTAGAGAAAAACTGTATTTAAGCTGTGCAAAACGGCGTATGATACATGGTGAAACCAGATTTTCCAAAGTATCCAGGTTTGTTGGAGAAATACCGGAAGAATTGTTAGAACAAGGGAAAAAGGAAGTTCCAAGGACTACAAAACCCAAAAGGGGAAGTGCCCAGATTGGATTTGTGAATCAGAATCCATATCAAACGAAAAATTTAACGGGAATAAAAGAAGCTGTACTTGATTATCAGGTAGGAGATCAGGTGAAACATATTAAGTTTGGCGTTGGAATAGTAAAAGAAATTGTCTCAGGTGGAAAGGATTATGAAGTGACAGTTGATTTTGAAAAGGTGGGAGTAAAGAAAATGTTTGCATCCTTTGCTAAGTTGAAGAAAACGGAGGAGTAAAATGTATGTGTTTTTTTAAAAAAAATCATGGTAAAAAAATTAAAGATATGGTATACTATGTCTATAAAAAAATTGGGAACAGAAAGGGAGATAGTATGAAGAATTTTGATGATTTTATTAGTGTTGCAAAGTTATCGGAACTTGTAAATAAGAAAGAAGAGAAAAAAGATAACAAGATTGTCTGGACATTAGCGATTATTGGTGCAGTAGCAGCGGTAGCAGCCATTGCTTTCGCAGTGTATAAGTATTTGACTCCTGATTATTTAGATGATGATGATGATTTTGATGATTTATTTGATGATGATTTTGACGTAGATGACATTGAAGCTGTGGATAACGCAGAATAATAATGTGATTTTTAAGTAAAGAGATAGTGAACAGTTATCATGTATGAGTGTTCACTTTTTCTTTATTTTACAAGGTTTTAATGGGAGTTGGAATTGTATATTTATTTGTTGAATTGTATATACAAAATAAAAATTTAAAAAAATATAAAAAATTTAAAAAAAAGTGTTGACATTTGCTAGTGAGTCGTATATAATTAATCTTGCGTTGAGGAAATGAAGAAAGCAAAGTACTTAACGGGGTGTGGCTCAGCTTGGCTAGAGCGCTTGATTTGGGATCAAGAGGTCGCAGGTTCGAATCCTGTCACCCCGACTTTGCGGGTGTAGTTCAATGGTAGAACACCAGCCTTCCAAGCTGGATACGTGGGTTCGATTCCCATCACCCGCTTAAATATGCTGATAGCATGTTTGATATAAGTGCTCATAGCTCAGTTGGATAGAGCAATGGCCTTCTAAGCCATGTGTCCGGGGTTCGAATCCCTGTGGGCACG
>JAFPAZ010000161.1 GCA_017390645.1 Lachnospiraceae bacterium | reverse complement strand
TGAACTGGTTGATTTAAAAAAAATGAAGGATGCAGGAGCGATTGCATTTAGTGAAGATGGTAAGAGTGTAATGGATATTAACCTTTACTATGAAGCATTAAAGCAGATAAAGGATATGGATGCTTTAGTTATGGCACATTGCGAAGAAAAAAATCTTGTGAAGGACGGGGCAATGAACGAAGGGATTGTTTCTCAAAACCTTGGAATACCTGGAATTATGAATGCAGTGGAAGATATTATTACGGCCAGGGATATCTTTCTCGCCAATGAAACGGGTGTCCGGTTACACATCTGTCATGTATCCACAGAAGGTGCAGTTCGTCTGATTAAGATGGCAAAGGAAATGGGAATAAAAGTAACTGGGGAGGCATGTCCGCATCACTTTATTTTGTCGGATGCAGTGATTGACAAAGACGATGCTAATTTTAAAATGAATCCCCCTCTACGTAGTGAGAGAGATGTGAGAGCGATTGTTGAAGGTTTGAGGACCGGGATTCTTGATGCCATATCCACAGACCATGCTCCACATCATAAAGATGAAAAGAGTAAAGGAATCAAAGAAGCGCCTTTTGGAATTGTTGGATTGGAAACAAGCGCGGCATTAACTTATACTGCATTGGTGGACCAGGGAATACTTACACCGTTGCAAATGGCAGAAAAGATGAGTTATAACCCGGCCAAAATTTTAGGTATCGACGATAAGCGTGGACGAATCGAAGAAGGGATGGTAGCAGATGTTGTAATCTTTGATCCTTCGGAAGAAGTAGTAATTGATGCGGGTAAATTCCGTTCGAAAGCTACCAATACACCTTTTGACGGAAAGTTGGTAAAAGGAAGAGTAAATTGTACCATATTAGGTGGAAATGTGGTATTTGATTCATGCAAATTCATATAGGAGGAGAAAGTTATGATTAACAAATTAATAGACAAAATTACAAATTTACAGGCTCCCATTGTGGTGGGATTGGACCCAATGCTTGCATATGTGCCAGACCATATTAAAAAGGCAGCATTTGAAGAATATGGAGAAACTTTAGAAGGCGCAGCAGAAGCAATTTGGCAGTTTAACAAAAAGATTGTAGATGCTACTTATGATTTAATTCCGGCAGTAAAGCCACAGATTGCTATGTATGAACAATTTGGGATTCCGGGACTGGTTGCTTTTAAGAAGACTGTAGATTACTGTAAGGAAAAAGATTTGGTAATTATTGGTGATATCAAACGTGGTGACATTGGTTCTACCTCTACTGCTTATGCTGTCGGACATGTTGGAAAAGTACAGGTAGGTGAAAACAGATATTATGGTTTTGATGAGGATTTTGTAACAGTAAATCCTTATTTAGGAACCGATGGTGTGAAGCCGTTTATCGATGTTTGTAAGGAAGAAAACAAGGGTATTTTTGTATTAGTAAAGACTTCTAACCCATCTAGTGGAGAGTTCCAGGATCAGTTAGTAGACGGTACTCCGTTATATGAATTAGTAGGAAAGAAAGTTGCCGAGTGGGGCGAACAACATATGGGAAATGGATATAGTTATGTTGGTGCAGTAGTAGGTGCTACTTATCCGGAAATGGGTAAAGTATTAAGAAAGATTATGCCAAATACCTACATTTTGGTTCCTGGTTATGGTGCTCAGGGTGGTAAAGCGAAAGATCTGGTACACTATTTCAACAAAGATGGTTTAGGTGCTATCGTAAACTCATCCAGAGGAATCATTGCAGCATATAAACAGGAAGCTTATGCAAAGTTTACACCAGAACACTTTGAAGAGGCATCAAGACAGGCGGTGATGGATATGATTGAGGATATCAAAGGCGCCCTTTCAGAGTAAAAGGAAGAATAAATGGAGGATATTATGAGCACATACAAAGGAATTGCGGTGGTAAAGTGTCAGGAAAAGATAGCCACAGATGTTTATAGTATGGTTTTAGAATGCGAAGAAGCAGCCAGACAGGCGAAACCGGGACAATTTATTTCTCTATACTGTAAAGATGGAAGTGCATTGTTGCCTAGACCAATCAGTATTTGCGAAATTGAAGAAACAACGCTTCGTATTGTTTATCGTGTGGTGGGAAAAGGAACCAATGAGTTTTGTAAGTTGGTTGAAGATGATATTATAGAAATTATGGGACCATTAGGCAATGGGTTCCCACTAGAAGATGGAAAAGCTATTATAATCGGAGGTGGAATCGGAATTCCTCCGATGCTTGAATTGGCAAAAACATTAAATTGTGAGAAAAACATTGTTTTGGGATATAGAGATGAAATTTTTTTGGCGAAAGAATTTGAAGCTTATGGCAATGTTAGCATTGCTTCTGAAGATGGAAAAAATGGCGTGAAAGGAAATGTATTGGATGCCATAAAGCAAAATGGAATCGAAGGAGAAGTTATTTATGCTTGTGGACCAACTCCGATGCTTCGTGCCATTCAAGCCTATGCCATAGAAAAGGGAATCAAGGCTTATCTTTCATTGGAAGAGAAAATGGCATGTGGCATCGGCGCGTGTCTTGCCTGTGTATGTAAGTCAAATGAAATCGACCATCATACCAATGTAAACAATAAGCGTATCTGTAAAGACGGCCCTGTTTTTGAAGCGAGGGAAATTGAATTTTAAGGAAGATGGAAAAAGGTTAAAAGAAATGAAAAAGGAAAGGAAAAGTGCAAATTGCCCGTTCTTTTAGCCTGTTTTGTTTGGGCAGTGTCGCAATCGGCTTGCGAAATGCATGGGTACAGACATGAATACTTCAGTAAATATTGCAGGTGTTACTTTGAAAAATCCTGTTATGACAGCCTCTGGAACGTTTGGTTCCGGTGCAGAATACAGCCAGTTTGTAGATTTGAATCGTTTAGGTGCAGTGGTAACAAAAGGTGTTGCGAATATACCATGGCCGGGAAATCCTACTCCACGTATTGCAGAAACCTATGGTGGTATGATGAATGCCATTGGGTTGCAAAATCCGGGAATTGATGTGTTTGTAAAAAGAGATATCCCATTTTTAAAGGAATATGATACGAAAATTGTAGTAAATGTTTGTGGGAAATCTGAAAAGGATTATGTGGAAGTGGTAGAGCGTTTAGGAGAAGAAGCAGTAGATTTATTAGAGATTAATGTTTCATGTCCAAATGTAAAGGAAGGTGGTATTGCCTTTGGACAAGATCCGAAAGCTTTAAACCAGATTACAAAGGCGGTAAAAAAGGTAGCAAAACAGCCAATTATTATGAAATTATCTCCGAATGTAACGGATATTACGGAAATGGCAAGAGCAGCTGTGGATGGAGGAAGTGACGCGCTCTCCTTGATTAATACTTTAACCGGAATGAAAATTGATGTGCATAAACGAAAATTCGCACTTGCGAATAAGACTGGTGGGCTTTCTGGTCCTGCAGTAAAACCTGTGGCAGTTCGTATGGTTTATCAGGTGGCAAATGTAGTGAACGTTCCGATTATTGGAATGGGAGGAATTGCAACCTGGGAAGACGCCATTGAATTTATCCTGGCAGGAGCAACTGCAGTTTCAGTGGGAACTGCAAACTTTTACAATCCTACCGCCACGGTAGAAATTGTGAATGGGATTGAGGAATATATGAAACAATATGGAATTGAGGATATCAGTGATTTAGTTGGTGCAGTTGAGTAGTGTGATATTGGGAAAATAAACATATTTCATAGTAATCTGTAGGTTTTCCATGATAGTATCAGTGGAAAGACACATTGAAAATAGTAGCAAAGTGTGATAGACTAAAAACATAAATTAAGATAAAGATTGTAAGTATAAGGAGAAATAAACCCATGGAACAATATAAAAAAGAATTTATAGAATTTATGATTGACTGCAACGTTCTTAAGTTTGGTGATTTCGTAACCAAGAGCGGAAGAAAGACACCGTTTTTCGTAAACACCGGATTTTATCGTACAGGTGCACAGTTAAAGCGTTTAGGTGGATATTATGCACAGGCCATTAAAGATAAATTTGGATTAGATTTTGATGTATTATTTGGACCAGCGTATAAAGGAATTCCATTGTCTGTTGCCACTACCATGGAGATTTCAGATAAATTTGGAGCTGACATTAAATACTGCTCAAACCGTAAAGAAGTAAAGGATCACGGAGATACAGGAATTTTATTAGGAAGCCCAATTGCAGATGGAGATAAGGTAGTAATTATTGAAGACGTAACTACCGCTGGAACTTCTATTGAAGAAACTCTTCCTATCGTAAAAGCTCAAGGAGATGTATCTGTTTTAGGTCTTGTAGTTTCTGTAGATCGTATGGAACGTGGTAAAGGTGAAAAGAGTGCTTTAGCAGAAATTCAGGAAAAATATGGACTTCAGACTACTGCAATTGTTACTATGGCAGAAGTA
>JAFPAZ010000160.1 GCA_017390645.1 Lachnospiraceae bacterium | reverse complement strand
AAGCAGGCATCCATACCGGAACCGTAATTACAAAATGGGATGGCACTTCCATTGAAGATTTACTGCCAACTGCCTTGGAACGAATGCAAAAAAGTCTACTGATAGGAAACATTGAAAACCAGAATTTTTATGTCAGCCTTTTTGTTCCCGGTATTGGTGGGGATCAGATTCAGGTTACATTCATAAATGACAACGGTGAAGAGGCAACCGTCACGTTGGATGCTTTAGGAAATTATTATGAGCGTTTTCTGTCTACTTACACTACCTTAACTTACAAGACTCCAAGAGAAAATATGGGTGTCGTTCGTCTAAATGAAGAAACCATTTTGCTCAATGTCAATATGATGGGCTATGACAGCGATGCAATGGAAACTTCCGATTACAGCAGTATGCAGTCTGAGATTCGGGAAGCCTTCATAACCTATCGGGAGGAAGGAGCCACGAAGCTAATCATTGACCTTCGCAACAATAGCGGTGGATCTTCCATGATGGCAAAAGCGATTGTATCTTTACTCGCAGATGGAGAATTTTTCTGGGCAGCGGATGGCTCCTATAACAAGGAAACTAAAGAGTATGAGGTAATGAAAAACTATACCGGTTATGGAGAAAATCTTTGGGAAAGTGGCGAAATTATCGTTTTAGTAAACTCCGGAAGCAACAGTGCGGCAAACCATCTGATTGCAGGTGTTCAAGGATTGGATTATGTTACAGTAATGGGATTATCGGAACCAGCCGGCACTGCTCAGGGTTGCACCCAGATTCCACTAAAGAACGGTAGTCTTTCTTTTTCCATAACAACAGTGTTAGATGAAAATGGGGAAATCTGGATAGATTCAGACGAAACCGGACATTGCAGATTATTGGTGGATGAAAGAATTCCTCTTACCAAAGAGGCATTGGTGAAAATGTTTGATGAAAAGACTGACTATGCACTGGATTATGCCTTAGAGCATTTTGAATAAAAATAAAATCATGATTGAACCGATAATTACGAAACTATAATATTTTACATGAAAGTGATTCAAAAGAATCAAAACATCGCAGGCACGCTTTCGCTGCGTTCGGCTCGTAGCAGTACCGACGGCCGCCCAAGCACCTGCTTACGTATTTGTTTCTTTTGAATCACTTAATATACGTTTTGGTAGTTTCTTAATTGCCTATCATGATTTAAAATATTAAAAAAAACAATATCAGCGAGCGACAAATTCTACTTTTCACTCTCACATCATTTTAGGATATCACTTTAAATGCAAGCAAAATCATAAATTTATCGTCCACTAATTTCGCTTCGATGGTTCCCCCCATCTGCTCCGTAAACTTCTTCGCAATGGCAAGGCCCAGACCGGTTCCTTTTTTGGTACGGGATTTATCTGTAGTATAAAAACGTTCAAAAATACGTTCTACATCTGTTTCTTCAATGGAATCCGTAAGATTGGATATTTTAACGACACAAGTCTCTTCTTCTTTTAAAAGCTCTACCTCATATCCTCCGGTTCCATGTCTTAAGGCGTTGCTTAAAATATTTTCTATGACACGGAAAATGGCGTTTTTATCTGCATTGATGTACATCATTTCTTCGCAGATTGTGACCTTCGGTTCTTCCTTCTGTTTGGAAAATTCGTCGTAGAAATTTGACAATACATCACAAAGTACATTTTGTATGTTCACCTTTTCCATCTGCAAGGTAATTTCCCCATTTTCAATTCTGGCATATTCAAAGAGCTGGTTTAACATTCTTTGCACCGCATCAAATCTGGATTCCATAATCTGAATGTAACGTTCCTGTTTTTGGGTAATCTCTGTTTCTTTTCGCATTAACTGAATGTACCCCCTTAGTGAAGTAAGGGGGGTTCTGATATCATGGGAAATACTGGTAATGCTTTCCCGAAAATTCCGGTTTACCCTTATGGTTTCAATGGTGGCATTCCGATATTTTCCTATTACCCGGTTTATAAGAATCACTAGCTGATTGATTTCTTTTGCATTGAAAAAACTAACCAGCCGGATGTTGGTTTCCACGTCTTCGATAAACTGCATCTGCTCAGCTAGTAGCTTTAGCTGCTTTTTGTAACCATGCAAATAACAAACTAATATTAAAATAATGATAACCAAAATTCCAATGATAGTGAATAATAGTTCTTTTGTCATTTTTTCACCCATGCATTTCACAATCCTGCTTAAGAAACAAACCAGTTAAACAGGTAGAAAGAATGAACTTTCTGCATTTT
>JAFPAZ010000001.1 GCA_017390645.1 Lachnospiraceae bacterium | reverse complement strand
TTCCAAAACCGCTTTCCCTGTTGGAAGTCACCATATATTCCCTCTGTAAATCAACCATTAAGCCTAGTACAAATCCATGATAAAACCGTTCCGGCTGTGCCTTTTTTGATACCCGTTTTCCAGTATCAAAACTACTAAACAGTTCAAGACTCATCTGATTCATATACTCATTCATGGCATCCACGTCCTTCATCAGCATCGCCTTTATGAAATCGTTATAGTCTGCATTGGTCTTCTTAAACCAGGAGCGAACCAAACCATCAAACATAATCCGCACTTCACGATTAGTCACTGCCAATTCATAAAGAGCTTCTTCTCCTAATTCCAGATCTCCCAGACGGTCGTAATCCAAGACTTTTAGATAACCGCTAGCAACCAACAGACTCCATACTGCTTCTTCATTGTCATCCAGCTGGTTATAGACAATCTGCTCATCGATGGGAACGCGCAAATGATTCCCCTGAAGCAATTCCTCAAACTGTTTCTTAATGGCACCATTTCCTTCCCGAATCAGTTTTCCAACCAAACTGTTGGAGCTAGTATTGGCCCAGTAGGTTGCGTACTCACCGGTATCCAAAAAGTTAAGGATAGACCATGGATTATAGATGTCTTCCTGTTCACCAAACACGAAGCCGTCATACCATTCCTTGACTTTTTCTTTTTCTTCCCCTAATCCACATTGTTCTAGTGCAGCAAACACTTCTTCTTCTGTAAAACCAAAAGCTGTGGCGTATTCATTTGATGTGGTAGTCACCACTTTTAAGTTATTCAAATCAGAAAAAACCGACTCTTTCGACACTCTGGTGATTCCGGTCATAATCGCTCTTCCCATGTAAGGGTTGGTTTTAAAGGTTGAATTAAAAAGACTTCTTGTAAATGCCACCATTTCCTCCCAAAAGCCATTCACATAAGCTTCCTGCATCGGGGTGTCATACTCATCAAGCAGAATAATCACCTTTTTTCCATAATATCGATACAGATAATCAGATAAACAGTTCAGGGCAATGGTAGCATCTGCATCATCCATATCTACGTTGACACTCTTAAAATATTCCCGCTCTGTTTCATACAACAAATCACTCTCCAATAAGAAAGCATTTTTTGCATATAACTCTGTCAATTGCCTACATATCTTCTTACGGGTCATCTGATAGTTGCTTTCTTTTATTTTTGCAAAAGAAAGACTAATCACGGGATAAGTTCCCTGCAGTTTCTGGTACTTTTCTTCTTCCCAGATAGAAAGTCCTTCGAACAAATCCCCTCTTCCTGCGTAATTCACGGAAAAAAACTCCTCCACCATGGACATATTCAAGGTTTTTCCGAAACGTCTCGGGCGTGTAATTAAGGTTACGCTATCACCACTCTCCCACCATTCCGTGATGAATGAGGTTTTATCAATATAAAATTTATGATTCTCACGTAATTCCAAAAAATCCTGTATTCCAATTCCTACATTGTTTGACATACACGTCGCATTTACTGTATTTTTCACTTTTCCCATATCTATCCACTCCCTTCCTAAAAAAATCTCACTCACCTTCTGTACTTCACCACATATCTTACAAATACTTGCCACGTTCGTGTTTCACCTGTATATAAGATATGTTATCCAGCCAGCCATTACACAAAATCAAAAGTCTCCTGTTCAAATTCCAGTCTATGATATTCCAATCTTTCCTGTTCCACTTCACTGCGGTAATCCACCACTACGGTCTGCTGCACCTTTCCAACCTGCTTTTGTCCTAAGACATAATTTACATCAAACCGGTTGGTAATGGCAGGGGTGGCTCCTCTGGCAGGAACAATGAGCTGCACCTGATTGGTTTTTAGCAACGCGAAAATCGGCTCCCAGATATAGACATCCTTGGCAGCACCAAAAGGATTATCCAAAAAGATCACATTAGACACTCCATTTTGCTCTTTCGCATGGGAATTGATATTTGCAATATAGTGAATGACGGAAATCAGGAACTGAATGTAAATACCTTGGGACTGTCCCGTACTTCCCACCGCTTCCTCATATCGCAAGAAACGGCTTTGTTCCTTAATTCTTTCCCTCTTATAAAGATAAAGTCCGATACCATTGATATCCGTTACCATCACAGAGAACAGTTTCTTTAAAGACAGCTGTCCCTTTAGGTAAAGTACCACTTCCATCTGAGAATTCTTTTTATCTGCCTGCTCTATGATTTCATCAATATACAAAGACATTCTCTGGGCACATAAC
>JAFPAZ010000159.1 GCA_017390645.1 Lachnospiraceae bacterium | reverse complement strand
CATTTAAAGCTGTGGTTAAAATCTTAAAGGAGGTATGATTATGAGTAAATTCTTTGAAGATACTATGCAAGGATTATTAGAAGCTATTGAGATTGAAAAGGGAAATGTACCACTTACAAAAAGAGAAAGCATGCCAGCACCAACTTATTATGTAGCAGATGATGACCAAGAGATTGTTGATAGACTGATTGAAATACGAAAAAGGGAAAATATATCACAAGCAGAGCTTGCAGAAATGACAGGTAATTCACAACAGTCAATATCACGGTTTGAACAGAAAACACATAGCTCATCTATGAAATTGTTTTCAAGTATTATAAATGCATTGGGATATGAGGTACAACTTGTGAAGAAAGGATCACAAATCTAATTGACCAATGCAAAAAATAGCATCTTACAAAAAAAGTAAGGTGCTATTTTTATGCCATTAACTAATATTCATCTGTTCTTCATGTGTCTTAAAGAACTGCACAATCAAATCCAAATCCCTTTCATAATCTTCAAAAGTAGGGTAGTATTCATCCGGGCGGTATAACGCACTTACCAAAGTTTTGTTTAATTGGTCAAAGGACTTCAAATCTACCGGTTTTGAGAAATGGTATCCCTGTCCGATATCACAGCCGATTTCTAATAGGAAATTCGCCTGTTCTTCTGTTTCAATACCTTCTGTAATAACCGTAAAATCTAGTTCCTTTGCCATGGCAATCAGATATCTTAAGATAGTTAAACCTTCTTCGCTGTTTGCATTTTTAGAAAGGAAAGAGCGGTCTAGTTTAATTCGGTCGATTGGCAAATCTTTTAATAAATTAAGTGGTGAATTTAAACTTCCAAAATTATCAATACACAAGATAAAACCTTCCTTATGTAACCGTTCGATGATGTTTTTAACCTGATCTGTGATATTCGATAAACCACGTTCCGGAATTTCTAATACCAGCATATCATGACGAATCAGATAACGGTCGGATAATTCAATGAGATAATCAATAAACTTCTCATTCTGTAAGTGGGTAGGAGAGATGTTCATGGTAATCGGTGTTGGTTCGATTTTATTATCAATCCAGCGCCGGATGGTTTTTAAACATTCTTCCCACATATAGTAGTCCAGTTTTTGAATCAATGAGGTACTTTCAAATAATGGAAGGAAAGCGTAAGGGGATAAAATTCCTTTACCGGGATAATCCCAACGTACTAAGGCTTCTGCACTAATGATTTTATAAGAATGTAAATCATACATAGGCTGTAAGTACATCATGAATTTATGTTCATCTAAGGCTTGTTCCATTTCCTCACTCATTTTTTTATTGGTTAAAAAGGTTTCATTTAATTCATTGGTAAAGAATTTATAACAAACTTCATCGTTTTCTTTGACAAATTTCTGGGCTAATGTAGCACAGTTTACCATATCCATAATCTTTTCCTTGGTATCTAGAATCTTATAGATACCAAATGCAGCTTTAATCTGAACATTATCATCATAATGCATAAGACGGTCTGATAAAGTCTGAATCAGGTTAGTAACATAAGTATCATCGCAGTTTACCGTTAAAATACAAAAAAGGTTGGAATAAATCTGTGCATAAATATGTCTTCCGGCGGTTTTACTTAAGGTCTGTGCGGTATAATACACAACTTTATCACCTTCTGTAGGACCGAATAACTGATTGATTTTACCGATATTACTGATATTAAATGCAATCAAGGTAAAATTCGGTGGAGTTTCATATTCAGCGGCAAAGGCTTCCGCACCTTTTGTAAGAAAATAATCAATGTTCCAGATGTTGGTAGTAGCATTGATATATGCGATATTTTGTAATTCATCAATTCTTTTGGTAGATGTACTTACCTGGTCATCGTATTTTTTTTCTAACGTTTCTAATTCCTTTGTCTGATATTTATAATATGCTTTCATCAGGTCATATCGGTAAAAAAGATATCCTGCTGCAGCAATCAGCGCAATAATAAGAAAAATACCAAATAACGGCATAGCATCCCTCCTAAATAAATGACCGGTTCGTCTGTTTTGTAGAAAAAGAAAAAATGGAAATTCCGGACATTTTTAAATTGGCACAAAAATGTGTATATTAACATTATATGAAGAAATGACTTGTTTCGCAAGGAAAAGTTATATGAAAATAATAAAGTGTCGATGGGGTATAGTTGGCGTTTTTTGACAAGAAAACTTTTTATAAAAATATACGAAAGAGGATGCTTTATTTTGTATTGCCTTGTTTAGATTCTTCGCAATTTAATTCTTTAATTAAATACTCTCTAATATCAGAAATGTGTTGAGGAAAATAATTTGGTTTCTTAAATTCCATAGATAGAATTCGCTTGAATTTTCTTCTGATTTCACTTATATCATTCTGTTTTTGCATTACGACATGAACTTTATTTGCTATGAATGGATGGTCTATGTATTTTTCCGTAATTGGATAACAAGAACTGATTTTATATAGTGCACTTTTTGTTGTTTTTGCAATATGATAATAACAACTTCTAAGATCTTTATCAGGACGTTCTAAACAAAATTCATAATATTCTTTTTGTCCATCATTTCGATGAGATAAATCACTTGTAGGAATAGCCCAATATAGTCCCTCAACTTTTCTGTCTTTTAAGCAACAGAATACGGGGCGTTTGTCTCCACAATTCATATCGCAGTCACCACCAAGATAATTAATAATTTCTAAGAATTCTCGTTTTATAACGTATAATCCGTTTTCTACCATAAATCTCCTTTGCATTAAGAAAAGCCGTGTTTTCACGGCTTCCTCTAGTTGTCTACTTAGAAACGCTGAACAACAAGCGTATTTCCTCGATTCGATGTTTCAAACACTACCGAAAAGTGTATTTCCGTCAATCTGTCTTCTGCCATGAGAGGCTATGCCGAACAGAACGCATAATAGAAATCATCACGACTTCATACTTACATTATACTCGATTTTGAGAAAATATATAGTAGAAAAATAACCTAATTTTTGATTCAAAACTCAACATAATTTACAAAAATATAGGTTTTATTATCTTTTACGAAAGTTATATCAAAAGAAAGTATGAATCGTGTGGTGTATATTTTTTTCGTATAAACAGTAATACGAAAAGAAAGAAAATCACTGTCTTCCTTGACAGGAAAACAGACAATATTATAATATGATGATACTAGAATCAAAAGGTCATGGAGGATTTGCTATGATAGATTTACATTTACATTTAGATGGTTCCCTGACACCGGAAATTGTAACCAAACTAGCGAAATTACAGGAGATTACTTTGCCGTCTTATGATTATGAGGAATTAAGGAAACTTCTTACGGTGCCAAAGAATTGTGAGAGTTTAAATGATTACCTTATGTGTTTTGATTTACCTCTTTCTTTATTACAGGAAAAAGAGGCAGTTACTCTTTGTGTGAAGTTACTAATGGAGCATCTTTCTTCTTTCGCATACGAATACTGTGAAATCCGTTTCGCACCACAATTACATAAAGAACATGGATTATCCCAAAAGGAAGTAGTAAAAGCAGCACTTTCCGGCAGGGAAGAATATAAAAAAGAACATCCTGAGTCGACATTTGATATAAAATTCATTCTATGTATGATGAGGGGCAGTGAAAATCAGAAAGAGAATATAGAAACCATAGAAGTGGCGAAAGAATTTTTGGGAAAAGGAGTAGTGGCATTGGATTTGGCCGGTGCAGAAGGCTTGTTTCCTACGAAAAATTTTAGCAAAGAATTTCAAATTGCCCGTGAATACAAAATTCCATTTACCATACATGCCGGAGAAGCAGATGGTGCCATGAGTGTAAGAACAGCCATAGAATTTGGGGCAAAAAGAATTGGACACGGGATTCGGGCAATGGAAGATGAAGCAGTAATGCAGTTAATAAAAGAAAAAGGCATTGTTTTGGAATTGTGTCCTACCAGTAATCTACAGACAAAAGCGGTATCTTCTTTGAAAGAGTATCCATTAAAACGATTTTTGGATTATGGAATCATTGTTACCATAAATTCTGATAATTTAATGGTTTCTGATACCAATGTGGAGAAAGAATTAAAAATGGTGCAAAAGGAATTCTGTCTTTCTGAAGATGAAATGATGATATTGAAAGAAAACAGCAAAAAATCAATATTTTGATGATATTGAAAGAAAACAGTAAAAAATCAATATATTGATGACATTGAAAGAAAGCAGTGAAAAATCAATATATTGATGACATTGAAAGAAAACAGCAAAAAATCAATATTTTGATGACATTGAAAGAAAACAGTGAAAAATCAATATATTGATGACATTGAAAGAAAACAGTGAAAAATCAATATTTTGATGATATTGAAAGAAAATAGCAAAAAATTAATATTATGATGATAAATAGAAACATAGATGGAATAACATCATAAACTAAAAGAAAGAAAAATAATTCTCCTGCCTCCGACCTCATTCCCTAAGAAAATATTACATATTTTTCAATTGTTTTCTCGGTGTGGCAGTCTGGTGGAGAATGAATCAAACCTGTATCGAAAGGGAAAAGGGTTATGTTAAAAGAGTTAAATTTATATGATATAAAACAAATATATGAAGAGAAAATGATCCATGATTTTCCGGCCTGTGAAATAAAACCCTTTAAAGCCATAGAGCGGATGCATCAGAACGGTGAATATTTTGTTTATGGGAATTTTGAAGGGGAAGAAATGATAGCATATGCTTTTATCGCCAAACCAAAGGATGGAAAAGTAGGATTGCTGGATTATCTTGCAGTAAAAGAAAGTGAAAGAGGAAAAGGATACGGAAGTAAGACGATAGCTCAGATAAAAGAATTCTTAAAAGACCATTATAATGGACTTATCATTGAATCTGAACATATCCATTATGCAAAATGCGAAGAGGATAAAAAGAAACGTCAGCGACGAATTCGTTTTTATGAAAAAAATGGATTGGTGAAACTAGGCTTTGAAAGTAGAATCTATGGAACAGAGTATACTGTGTTATATCTAAATACAAAATGTGAAAAAAATGTTGAAATAAATGTTGAAATAAGTGTTGAAAAGGGAAAATCAGAAATTGGTTTCAGGAAAGGTTCAGAAACAGAGAAACCGGAAATAAATAACAAAGTGCTTATGGATACAGAAAAATTAAAAATGGAATATTTGAAAATTTATCAAATGATGATGCCAAAAGACTGGAACGAGCAATATGTAGAAATTTGGGATAAATAAGAGCAGAATAAATCATTTGTGAAGATTTGGATAAATAAGACCAAAATGAATCATAGGTACAGATTTGGAATAAATAAGAGCAGAATAAATCATTTGTGAAGATTTAAATAAATAAGATCAAAAGGAATCATAGGTACAGATTTGAATAAATAAGACCAAAAGGAATCATAGGTGTAGATTTCAAACGCATAAGACAGAATTTACATTCATAGTATAATAAAAAAGTGAATAAAAATGGTGTTATTATGAAAGCGAAAATTCTGATTGCACGTAGGAAAATAGGAGGTAGTATATTACTGCTCCTATTTTTGTTTTATGCCGGTTTCTGCCATATCAAATGGATGCCGGATACCTTTTCCACGATAGACCAATTGGAGAAGGTGGTAACATGGGAAGATGATTTTGGAACATTGCCGGAAAATGCTGACTCAGGAGAGGAACCGGCGAATTTATATGCAAAATCAGCCTTATTAATGGACGCGGTTTCTAAAAGAGTATTATTTGAAAAAAATGGATATGAAGTTTTGCCCATGGCAAGTACCACAAAAATAATGACTTGTATTTATGTGTTAGAAAATAGTGATTTGGAACAATTGGTGACCGTTTCCTCTAATGCGTGCAATCAACCGAAAGTAAGGTTGGGAATGAAAGAAGGGGAGCAGTACATATTAAAGGATTTACTTTATGCACTTATGCTTGAGTCCTATAATGATTGTGCCGTAGCAATTGCAGAGCATGTAAGTGGTGATGTTGAAACTTTTTGTGAGGAAATGACCAATAAGGCGAAGGATATAGGTGCCTATGATACCAACTTTGTAACGCCAAATGGTCTGGATGCGGAAGAACATTATACGACCGCCTATGACCTTGCCCTGATTACCTGCTATGCATTGAAAAATCCGCAATTTTTAGAAATTGTTAATACGGTGAATTATGATTTTTACGAAAAGACCAAAGGGAATAAAAAAGCAGCTTATAACCGGGATGCTTTTTTAACACAATACGAAGGTGCCATAGGGGTAAAAACCGGATATACGTCCATGGCCGGATACTGTTTTGTAGGTGCTGCAATACGGGAGGAAAAGCAGTTGGTTAGTGTGGTATTAGCTTCCGGCTGGCCGCCGAATAAAAGCTATAAATGGGAAGATACGAAAAAATTGATGAATTACGGATTTACAGAATACCAGACAACAAAGCTGAATCAGGATCAGATTATGTTGCCGCAGATACCGGTGAAAAATAATGTAAAATCTGAATATATCAATTTATCGATTCGTTTTGAAGAACAGTTATTAATAAAGAAAGATGAAAACATTGTATATAAAATAAATCTTCCGGAGGTATTAAATGCTCCGGTGAAAGAAAAGCAGAAGATTGGCAGTATCAGTATTTATCTTAATTCAGAATATTATAAAGACATTCCTGTATATAGTTCTAATTCAGTGGAAAAAATGAGTTATAAGGACTGTTGTGAATTGGTTTTTTGTAAATTTATATAATTTTATTGATGTTTTTTGTAGAATACCAATGCCTAAGAAGTATTATTTAGAATAATTATAAGGCTGGATGAATTTCGGTTTCGCAAATTCCATTGGATTTTGTAAAATATATGGAAAAGAATTGTTTTAGCACTTGAAAAAATTGTGAAAAAGAGATAAAATTAAAATCGGCATAAATTGGTTTTACCTTTTTGTAAAACCTTAAAAATTAATAGAATATGGAGGGCTAAAAATGAGCAATTCTATCAAGTTGTCAGCAAGAGAAAGAATAGCATCTTTACTTGACGACTCAAGCTTTGTTGAAGTTGGAGCTTATGTTACCAGCAGAAGTACAGACTTTAACATGCAGGACAAAGAAAATCCAGCTGATGGTGTCATTACCGGTTATGGTGTGATTAATGAAAATCTTGTATATGTGTACAGCCAGGATGTAACAGTACTAAATGGTTCTGTGGGAGAAATGCACGCAAAGAAGATTGCTAAGATTTATGATATGGCAATGAAGGTTGGTGCCCCTGTTGTTGGTTTGGTTGACTGTGCAGGATTAAGATTGCAGGAAGCTACAGATGCGTTAAATGGTTTTGGT
>JAFPAZ010000158.1 GCA_017390645.1 Lachnospiraceae bacterium | reverse complement strand
TGCAAATCCGGATGTGCTTCTAAGCTTGGTGCAAATCCTAATCTTAAGGATTTTATCCAGGTAATGTTGTGTGATGAAATGTGTAAAAGAAGGATGAGACATCATAACCGTATGAAGCGTTTTCAGTATTTTAACTGATGCTCCAGGGAAAAAATCATTAGCAGGTATCACATAAAAACTCAGTCTGATATAAGCTGGAACTTTATATCAGGCTGAGTTTATTCATTTATGGAGGATAGAAAAAATGGAAAAAGCAAAGGAAAAAATTTCAGGATACATTAATGAAAATTTGATTCAAATGGTATTTAGCAATTCAAAACCTCAGGCAACTGCGCAAAAAGTCAAAATTCGCCCCGTAATATTAAAGGAAAAACTGTTTTTCCAAATGACAAGCTATGTGAAAGAAAAGGTATATCATCAAAATTATGAAAAGGAAGAACTAAAATACCGGTTAGAAGATTTGCTTACAGACTATAAACAAGTCCAGATTAAGAGCCGGGAGGAAGAGTGTAGTATTCTAATCAGTAAAAAATTGGTTTCTAATATCAAAGTAAAGAAAAATAAAGAAAAAGTAGAAGCTACAGTCATGGAACACAATCGTACCAAAAAGTATATTCTGGAAGAAGGGGTGTTTGTACCATTTTTGTATGATTTAAAAGTCATGACAAAAGACGGGGCAGTGATAAAACAAAAATATGATAAATTCCGGCAGATTAACCGTTATCTTGAAATGGTGGAAGATGTCCTTGAGTATCTGCCGAAAAACCGTGTGGTTAATATTCTGGATTTTGGTTGTGGTAAATCTTATCTTACGTTTGCCTTGTATTATGATTTAAAAGTGTTGCATAAGTATGAAGTGAATATTATTGGGTTAGACTTAAAAGAAGATGTCATTAAGCATTGTAATGAATTAAGTGAAAAATATGGATACGAAGATAGTCTTAAATTTTATAAAGGTGATATTAAGGATTATGAAGATGCAGACAAGGTGGATATGGTGGTGACTTTGCATGCCTGTGATACTGCTACGGATTATGCTTTATATAAGGCAGTAAACTGGGGGGCAAAGGTGATTTTATCCGTTCCCTGCTGTCAGCATGAAGCAAATGGACAAATAAAACAGAAAGTTTTGACACCGATTTTAGAATATGGTATTTTAAAAGAGAGAGTGTCTGCTTTGGTTACAGATGGTCTAAGGGCAAATTTGCTGGAACAGCATGGATACCGGACACAGATTCTGGAATTTATTGACATGGAACATACCCCGAAAAACTTAATGATACGTGCGGTTAAGGATATCAGTATCATGAAAAATGTTCCAAAGAAGAAAAAAGAATATGATGAATTATCAGAATTTTTGAATTTAGACCTTACCTTAGAACGTCTGTTAAAAAGGGAACAGGAGTAAAAAGCTAATCAAATTAGGTGTTTGTCACCGTTTTTTGCTTTAGGAGCTATGTTGTAAAATAAAACATCATAAAAATAGGAAATAATAAAAATGGGAAATCAAGATGGATGGAAAAGAAAAATAAAAAATATCATAATTCAGACCATAATACTTTGGGTTATTTTCGTGATTACCTTGTTCGTTTCAAACCGTATACAGAGCATTGATGATACAGCCCGTTACCATGAGATGTATCAGTCTGGTCTGCCGTTGGTTTATATGGGAATGGAAGGGGAAAAAATAAACTGTATGTATGGATTTACTTCCGAGGTGAACCAGACCTTGTTTCGTGATTCCCTGACGCCTATAAAAGAAGAAAGCAATGAAATTGAATTGTATATTGAACCATATAAAAATGAGATTAAAACCGTTTCCTATCAGGTGCGTCTGGTAGATGGAAGTTCCTTGATTGAAGAGGGTGAAGTACCGGTAGAAGATAAAAAAGCAGTAATCAATCTTCGGATGGATTTAAATGCAAATCAGGAATATATTTTGGTGCTGACGCTGGTTACAGACCGGAAGGTACGGATCAATTATTATACCAGAATGATAAAAAGTAATGAAATAAATTTAAAAGACGAATTGGAGTTTGCAGGTTATCTGCATGAGTCGCTGCTTGATAAGGCGAAGTCTGTAGAAGTAGAAGAATACTTTGAAGAGGAGAAAACCGGAAATCAGTCCAATATGGCAAAAGTGGATATTCATAGTGGCTTTGATTTGATTTCCTGGGGTGGATTAGAGCCGGTGGTAGTGACGCCGGTGGTTCCGACAGTGAAGGAATACGCAAATCAGGAAACCCTGATTGAAATGAAATATTTTATAAGTGCTGATGTAGGGGATCTTACCCGATATTATACCGTGACAGAGTGTTTTACTGTCAGCGTAAAAGAAGGAGAAAAATCTCTGAGTGCATATTCTAGAAATATGGAAGAGGTATTTCAGGTATCTTTGGTAGATACGAAGAATAACCGGTTTCGTCTTGGAATTTCCGGTATGGAAGAATCGGACTGGATGGTAAGTGAAGATAATAAAAAGGCTATTTTTGTGAAAGCAGGAGAACTTTGGTATTATGATTATCAAAATACCAAGATTTCCAAGGTGTTTGGATTTCGGAAGGATGATTTTAGTGATGTCAGAAATAATAATGACCAGTACAACATTAATATATTAAAAATGCAGCCTGACGGAGTCATTTATTTTACGGTTTACGGTTACATGAACCGTGGAGAACATGAGGGAGAATGCGGAATTGCATTGTACCGGTATTTCCCGGAAGAAAACTGCATTAGTGAATTAACCTTCATTCCATCTACAAAACCATATCAGGTATTAAAAGAGGATGTAAAACAGTTATCCTATATGAAAGGGGATCACTTATTTTATTTTTATATTTCAGGAGAAATTTGTGTAGTAGATACGAAAAATTTAATCACAGATATCATTGATACCAACATTTTAGAGGAAACTCTATGTGTTTCAAAGGATGGAAGTCTTGTGGCTTATATGAAAGAAGATAGCATTTACAAGGAAATTATAAAGTTGGACTTAAACCAGGGAACTGTTGAAGCAATTAAAGCCCCGGATTCCTCAAGAATCAAACCTGTAGGATTTATGGAGGAGGATTTGGTTTATGGTATTGCCGACGAGGAAGATGTGGTAGAAGAAGACCAAAAGGTAGTAAAATTCCCGATGAAAGCGTTAGAGATTATCGGAAAGAATAATGAAGTGGTAAAAGTATATAAAAAAGACGGATTGTATCTGATGGATGCATATATTAATGATGCCATACTTACCATTGAAAGGGCAGAGAAG
>JAFPAZ010000157.1 GCA_017390645.1 Lachnospiraceae bacterium | reverse complement strand
TTCATCCTCTGGTGTTTTTTTATCAAAAAGCTTTTCCTTTTCTTCCTGACGTTTTTCCAGATCCATCCCTAATTTCTTCAATTCTGATACTGAATATTTTCCTTTTTGGATGGTTTCCGGATAGAATGGATAATTCCATTCCAATTCCCTTTTCCGTTCCTTCCATTCCTCAGAATCCTTTTCCCTTTTCGCAAGATTTTTTAATTTATCCAAACGAATGGTTTCTTTTATGATAACTTCCGCTTTTTTCTGCACCAGATCCTCCATTGTTACGATGGAAACTTCATATTTCCCTATTTCTTTCGATAAAACACTAAGAATCCAATCCAGGTAAGAACTTTGAAACTCTAATTCACTTAATGTAACACCTTTTAAGTGACAGGAATCTAGTCCGGAATTATCCTCCGTTTCCTTTTTCATATAACCAAGACATAAATCCAGTTCCGGCGAACATTTCTTTTGACACCCTGTTAATATAAGTTTTTCCCTTCCTCTTGTCATAGCAACATAAAGAATCCTGATTTCTTCTGCTAAATTTTCCAACAACAGATGTTTGTTAAAAATAGACCTTATGACACTCTTTTCTTTTATCCTTTCTTTTATATTATAAACAAATCCGGCCAGATAAAAATCCGGATGAATCACAATATTCTTTCGTAAATCCATCTGGTTAAATTTTCTACCAAGTCCACTGACAAAACAAATCGGAAATTCCAATCCCTTACTTTTATGAATACTCATAATACGTACTACATCTTCTTCATCGCCTAATAATTTAGCTTCTCCAAAGTCCACATCATGTTCACGAATTTTCCTCATATAGGATAAAAAGTGAAACAAATCACCTTTTTCTGCTTTTTCAAAGGCCTTCGCTTTTTCCATCAGAAAATAAAGATTTCCTTCCCTGATTTCTCCCTTTTCCATGGCTCTGACATAATATAAATATCCTGTTTTTTCATAGCAAAAATGAATGAGTTCCCCCAAAGACAATACTTCTTTTTCATGTTTTACCTCATCTAGCACCTGAAGAAAATTTTTTATTTTTTCTGAAAGTATATCCTCGTTTTGAATTGCATATAGTTCCATTCTTTCAAAAAAAGAAATCTTCTTATTTTCTTTAGAATAAATCTTGATTTTCGCCAATTCTTCAGAAGAAAGCCCCACAATTGGACTTTTTAAAACTGTCACCAGTTCAATATCAATGTAACGGTTATCAATGATATTCAAAAATGCCAGCATGGTTTTTACTTCCATAGTCTGAAAATATCCTTTTGAAGAGTCTGTAAAACAAGGGATCTGTTCCTCCAACAATACCTCTTCCATCACATCCGACCATCCTTTCAGACCTCGAAGTAAAATTACCACATCTTTGTACATGGCTTTACGGTACGCATTTTTCTTCTTATCATAAACATATTGGGGATGTTCACCAAAAAGCATTTCTTTTATCTTGTTTGCAATCATTCTGGCTTCTAATTCACTCTGGGAAAGCTCCGTTTCTTCCCCTTGAATTACAACCATCAGTTCCGTCTTCCCCCCTGCTTTTTCTACTGTTTCAGGATATGGAAAACCTGTTGCTAAAGCCACCGAATCATCATATTCAATTCCCCCCATACTCTCCTTCATGATACTTTTGAAAATATGGTTTATGTCCATAAGAAGTGCGTGCCTGCTTCTGAAATTATCCCTTAATTCTATCAGTTCCCCATTCTTATCAGAATTTTTATAATCGTGATATTTACTCATGAAAATTTCCGGTTTTGCCATACGGAATTTATAAATGCTTTGCTTCACATCCCCTACCATAAAACGATTCTTCTGACCTTCTTTGTTTTTGGCAATGGCAGAAAGAATATATTCCTGAATATAATTACTATCCTGATACTCATCAATCATGATTTCCTCATAATAATCTGACAATTCCTGTGCCACATCACTTGGAACAAAACTCCCGTCTTCATCGTAACTTTCTATCAGAATTTCTAAAGCAAAATGTTCCACATCACTAAAATCATAACAATTCTTTTCCTGTTTCAATTCCAGATACTTTTCCAAAAACCGGGTACAGACCTCGATATAACCATTCATTACCGGAGCCAGCTCTCTGATTTCTTCCATGATTCCCTCTAAAGACTTTGCAAACATCTGCTCACCCAGATTTTTTACTATCTTTTTCACAGTTTCTCTTAATTCCTTTGCAGAATTAATCAGATGTTCCTGCATATCATCCTTTTTTCTGGCAAGGGTTGGAAATTTTAGATTTTTCAGAATTTTTACCATCTCATCAAAATCAGAAACAGCGAGCAATTCATCTATGATAGAAATATCCTCCCGTACCGTAGTGCTATACGTATATGGGCCACCCGGTTTTTCTGTCAGTTTTAATATCCTAAGTTCCAGTTCTTTTGCTTCTGCCAACCTTTCCTTTGCGTATCTTATACAGAATTGAATCCATGGCTCTTTGCTTAACTCTTCCCTTGACTGAATCGAAAATAACTCTTTGGCTCGCTCTAGCCATTTCTCCGGTCTTGGATCGCTAGAACAGTATTCATACAAAGTTTCTACCATTTCCTCTAATACGGCATCTGTTTTTCCTGATACAAAACTTTCCACAAAGGCTAAAAATTCCGGTGATTTTTGCTCATAAGCTTCTTCTAACACTTCCTGCATTGCCTTTTCTTTTAAAATAGTCAGTTCCGATTCATCTCCAATTCGAAAATTCGGATCTAACCCTACTTTTAAAAAATGAGCTTTTACTAATTGATAGCAAAAGCTGTCAATCGTCATAATCTGGGCATTAGGCAAAAGAGAAAGCTGCTTTGCCAAAAAATCATTGGCAACTTCTTCTTTCATCTTATTTTCAATGGTTTCTCCAATCCGTTCCCTCATTTCAAAAGCTGCAGCCTTTGTAAAAGTTACTAGTAAAAAACGATCCACGTCCACCGGATGTTCCTTATCCATCATCCGATTCATCATTCGTTCTACTAAAACTGCTGTTTTACCGGCACCAGCCCCCGCAGAAACCAATAAATTCTGATTTCTTGCATCAATCACCCTTCTTTGTTCCCTGGTCCAATCTGGCATTTATTTTTCCTCCTTTCTTTTTTCTATTTCCTCTCCCATAAGTTCCATGGCTTTTACTTTTGTCAGTTTTCTATAATCCCGGCATCCATTGATTCTTGCATCAAAATGACAAATTCCACTGTAGCCACAATATTCACAAGGATTCTTATCATCCGTACGAACCGGATTAATTTCAATTTCTCCTTCCTGAATGGAAGCAACTATTTCTTCCGCCTTATACTTCGCATAATTTTGCAGCATTTTTATACTGTCATTGGAAAGTACTTTTGAATTAGCCGAAATTTCTCCTGCTTTCGTATAGGAAACCGGAATTACCAGTTTCTTTCCATCTGCTGCACTTTCCAAATGTGAAATACAGCTATAGTCCATATTTGCGTATCCCTCTAATTTCAACTCTTTCAATAACGTATCTTCTATACTTTCCTTCTCTTTTCGTTCCACATAAGGGTCTTTTAATTCATAATAGAAAAATCCGGCTGGTATCACCTGCTTTTCCTCTTGTTTATTTTTTTCTATCTGCATCATGGCATTCATATAAATAATCAGCTGCATACGAATTCCGGCATAAAAATCTACCAGATCAAAGGTAGTGGCTCCGGATTTATAATCCACGATTTTTAAATAAACCTTATCCTCATCTTCATACCGGTCAACACGATCAATAATGCCCTTTAATTCCAAAGAATTCCCTTCCGTTTCAATGACAGTATCCGTCAAAATGTTCCGGTTATGTTCAAAGGATAATTCAAAATGGGCCGGATTAAAATCTCCTCTTAATATCTGTTTTTGTAATGCCCAGGCAGTTCTTTTAGAAATACGTTTAATATGATGAAGCATATATTGATTCCGGCTGTTGCTTTCAAAAAAATCAATATCATATTTTGCAACCACCTGATCCACTAATTCTTCAATTTTTGCGTCCCGTTCCTGATCCTTTAAACTTTTCCATAAATCATGGTCTGTTGCCTCTTTTGAAAACATATCTATAACATCATGAAAAATTGTACCTAACTGCATGCTGTTAACCTTGTATTCTTCTCTTTCTTTTAATTCCAGCCCATATCGCACAAAATAAGAAAAGGGACATTC
>JAFPAZ010000156.1 GCA_017390645.1 Lachnospiraceae bacterium | reverse complement strand
TACCTTGGATCCGGTGGAGCCATGAAGACCAATGACTGGGCAAAGGATAAAAAAGGCGTTTGGTATTATGTAGGAGCCGATGGAGCCATGAAAACCAATTCTTGGGAAAAAGATTCATCCGGCAAATGGTATTATGTGGGTGCTAATGGAGCCATGAAGGTCAACGACTGGGAAAAGGACTCAAAAGGAAAATGGTATTACCTCGGAGCTGACGGAGCCATGAAAAAAGGTGGTTTCGTAGACTACAAAGGTGATAAGTATTTTGTAGATGCTGATGGTGTCATGCAGACTGGAGTCATTAAGATAAAAGACCTTAATGGAGTATATTGCTTTGGAGAAAACGGTGCCATGAAAACCGGAAAGGTTAAAATAGATGGTGTCGAATATAACTTTGATAAATATGGAAAATGCACCGATGAAAAACTCCCTAAAATAGATAAGATTTTTAATAACTCTGGATCTGATGAAGATAAATCTGGAAGTAAGGAAGAGGAAAAGGTAGAAAAGGTTACAGACGTTAATTTATCAGTATGGGCTCCAATGGATGAACAAGATTTTTTAAGGACTCAATGTGATGCTTTCAATGCTGCCCATCCAGAATGGAATATTACATTTAATTATGGTGTATGTTCAGCAAGTGATGCTAAAGATGCTGTAATTCGGGATCTTGATGCAGCTGCTGACGTATTCTACTATCACCATGATCAGATGAACGTTTTAGTGTCAGCTGGTGCTGTAGCTGAGTTCGCTGGTACTTATAAAGATCAAATCGCTGCTGTAAACGATGAAGTGTTTATGAACACTGTAACATATGATGGAAAAGTATATGGTGTGCCTTTCACTTCTAATACTTGGTTCATGTACTATGATAAATCAGTTTTCTCTGAAGAAGATGTTAAGTCTTTAGAAACTATGCTTGAAAAAGGTAAAGTTTGGTTCCCACTTAAGAATTCTTGGTGTACACCTGCTTTCTATTTAGCAAATGGTACTTTATTTGGTGAAGCTGGTAATGATGCAGCTGCTGGTGTAAGTTTTGCAGATGAAATGGGTGTTGCTACAACTAAATATCTTGCTGAGTTAGTAAAGAATCCTAACTTCGGTGGTGGAGATATGTATATCGATTACTTAAATCAAGGATATAGTGCAGTATTCTCAGGTTCTTGGGATGCTAACAATGTTAAAGATATCTTAGGTGATAATATGGGCGTTGCTGTTGCTCCTACTATTACTATTAATGGTGTAACTAGTAATTTAAGACCGTATGGTGGTACTCAGTGTATCGGTGTTAACTCTAAGACTTCTGAAAGGGGAAATCAGGCTGCGGCTACTGCTTTGGCTGTATATTTAGGAAGTGAAGAAGTTCAACAAGCTAGATATGATGCTAGACAGATTAACCCAACTATCGCAACTGTAACTACTGGTAGTGATGTTGCTACTGTTGAAATCGCACAGATGGCACTTTCTTTCCCACAACCAATGATTCCAGAAATGTACAATGTATGGTCACCTTTTCAAATTATGGCTGAAGAATTATTAAATGGTGATGTTAATGATGGAAACGCGAAAGAGAAAACAGTAAAGATGGTTAAGAGGATGATTGCTTCTGGACTATAATTCGAAATACTTGTCAAATAATTTATCCGATTTTGGATGCTAATAAAATGCTTCATTAGTGTAATAACTAGTGAAGCATTTTTATTACAAAGCGTTATATTAAGGAAAAAAATGACGTGACTGTTTTTAGAAAGCATAAAAAGTACGATGATGAAAATGATGCCTGACCGATGGAATCTTATCACCTTAAAAATGTTGGAATTAACAAAATTACCACCTTGAAAGTGTTAAAATATCAAAAAACGTCGCCTAAAAAATGTTGCATGGATTCCCAAACCCTCGAGAAAGTTGAACTAATTATAAAGTGTGAGAATCATTGCATTTAAAAAACAAATCCGTTATACTAACCATAACAGCCAAGAGGGATTCTGAAAGGATGTGAATAGATATGGCGAATAAGGTAGGAATTGGAATACAGGATTTTTTAGAATTGCGTGAGAATCATAATTTTTATATTGATAAAACAGCATTTATCGAGGAATGGTGGGAAAGTTGTGATAGTGTCACTTTAATTACCCGACCAAGGCGTTTTGGAAAAACTTTAAATATGAGTATGGTAGAGGAATTTTTTTCTGTGGATTATGCCGGAAGAGGAGATTTGTTCGAAGGACTTTCTATTTGGGAGAAAGAGAAATTCAGAAAGTTACAGGGAACGTATCCTGTAATTAGCCTTTCCTTTGCAAGGATAAAGGAAAATAATTATGAGGCAACAAAGGAAAAGCTATGTCAGATATTAACAAATTTATACATCAAATATTCATTTGTACGAGATAGTGATGTATTGACCGATGCGGACAGATTATTTTTTGACCGTATCTTATCTCTTGAAATGAAAGAGAGTGATGCCACATCAGCCTTGCATCAGCTGTCAAACTATCTGTATCGTTATTATGGGAAAAAGGTTATCATTCTTCTTGATGAGTATGACACTCCGATGCAGGAAGCCTATGTTTATGGGTTCTGGGATGAAATGGTGGCATTTACAAGGAGTCTCTTTAATTCTACCTTTAAAACAAATCCATATATGGGACGGGCGATTATGACCGGAATTACAAGGGTGAGTAAAGAATCGGTGTTTTCAGATTTGAACAATTTGGAAGTAGTAACTACCACATCAGATAAATATGCTACTGCTTTTGGTTTTACAGAAGAAGAAGTATTTGCTGCATTAGATGCAAGTAAACTGGGAAAAGAAAAAGAAGATATAAAAAAATGGTATGATGGATTTGTATTTGGTGAGCATAAGGACATTTATAATCCATGGTCGATACTGAACTTTTTAGATAAAGGAAAATATGCAACTTACTGGGCAAATACCAGTTCAAATAGTTTGGTAGGTAAGTTGATTCGAGAAGGTGGCGGAGCAATCAAGCAGTCCATGGAAGAATTATTAAAGGGGGAGCATCTGATTTGTCCTATCGACGAGCAGATTGTATATAACCAGTTAGATAATAACGAAGAGGCTATTTGGAGTTTGCTGGTGGCAAGTGGTTATCTGAAAATTCTGGATTACGAAGATATGGGGAAGGTAGGTAGAAAGCCGAATTATGAATTAACCATAACCAATGGGGAAGTCCGTATTATGTTTGAAGAGATGGTCAGCGGATGGTTTGGTGGACAGAGAGAAAGTTATAATCGTTTTATCACTGCAATGCTGGCAGGAGATGTGGATGAGATGAATGAATATATGAACGAGATTTCCTGTGAAATCTTCAGTTATTTTGATACAGGAAAAAGAGTTTCAGGGAAAGCCCAGCCGGAGCGGTTCTACCATGGTTTTGTATTAGGATTACTGGTGGATTTAAAAGGACGCTACCAGGTGACATCTAATCGGGAAAGTGGATTTGGCAGATACGATATTATGTTAGAACCTTTAAATCCGGTACAGGATGATGCCATCATTATTGAATTTAAAGTATTCAATCCGAGAAAGGAGCAGTCTATAGAAGAAACTCTTGCATCTGCCCTTGCACAGATTGAAAAGAAACAGTATGAAACAACTCTTATTTCCAAAGGAATTCTAAAGGAGAAGATACGAAAGTACGGCTTTGCTTTTGAAGGAAAGAATGTATTGATTGATGGTAGTGCTTGATGGAGAATATTGTGGAGGACTCTGGTGACAGGACCTATATAGCTGGATTTAAAAATATATTTTTTATAAAACCTGTCTGTTTTAAGAAACTAGCGGACAGGTTTTATGTTTTATAGCATGAATGCATACGCATGGGAACAATAACTTAAGGTAAAAAAATTAGGAAAAATAAAAAAGTAAATCCGGTCGAAAAATGTGTTTCTCTTGTTGACAAGAAAATATTACTTTGCTATAATGGGTACGTAATAAGTTGTAACAGATTTGTAATATTTGAGTTGATTTTTTTTGGAGGAACGTTATGAGATATACAAAAAAAGCAATTAGTGCTTTGATGTTGGGAAGTATAGTAACAGTTGGTGTTATACAGATGAATATTGGTTCAGCTGGCGCTGCGGAAGAAAATACACCGGTTGTAGGTGTAGGAGCGTTGACAGAAAGCTTTTTGGCTTCTGTACCTGTGGAAGCTGATCAGGAAGAAAATGAAGTTGATACTACGAATGCTGTTGCGAAGGAAATATTGTATCCGGATTTTCAGGGGAAATGTATGGCAGATGTAGATTCTTCTTTGAATGTTCGCTTAGAGCCATCAACAGACTCTCAGATAGTAGGAAAGATGTTCCCAGAGGCGGTTGCTGATGTGGTAGAAACGAAAGATGGCTGGACTAAGATTGTATCTGGTAATGTAGAAGGTTATATTTTTAATGAATATGTATTAACAGATGATGAAGCTGGGAAGCGGGCAGATGAAATTTGCTTAAAGTCGATTACAGTAGAAACCCAGACGTTAAATGTAAGAGAAGAACAGAGTACGGATTCTGCTATTTTAGTTCAGATTCCGGAAGGAAAGACGTATAGAGTAGTTGCTATTTATGATGAATGGATTGAAATTCAGATTGATGGTGGTTCTGGTTATGTGTCTAAAGATTATGTGGACGTTGTGTTGAATACCATGACTGCTAAGAGTGTAGAAGAGATTGAACAAGAGGAAGCTGAAGCGAAGAAGGCAGAAGAAGAAGCCAGAAAACAGGCAGCAGCAGTTCAAAGTAATAATACTTCAGCAAATTCAGTAGCCACTACCACTACTACACAAAGTAGCAATGTAACTACTAACACTACCACTACGACTGTATCACAACCTGCACCATCTGTAGCTAGTGGAACGAGAGCAGATATTGTAAATTATGCGTTACAGTTTGTTGGAAACCCTTATGTATATGGTGGAACGAGTTTAACTAACGGAACAGACTGTTCTGGGTTTACCATGAGTATATATGCTCATTTTGGTTATTCTTTATATCGTTCTTCTCGTGATCAGATTTATAATGGAACCAATATTCCTGTAGATCAGGTAAAACCAGGAGATTTGTTGTTCTATTCTAATAACGGAAGAACAATAGGACACGTTGCTCTATATATCGGAGATGGAAAAATTGTACATGCAAGTACTGCACAAACAGGAATTATCGTATCTAATATGTATTACATGAATCCATGTGGTGCTACCAGAATTATTAATGATTAATATATTGATTTATAATAGAAAAGGACCTCTGACGAGGTTCTTTTTTTGTTTGTGGGAAATATATGAAATTTATATGGCAACAATGGAGGGGAAAGATTTACAAAAACATTCCTTGATGTTATGTAAAGTAGCAAAATGCACAAAGTTTAAATGCTTAAAGTGGATAACTGAACCGGGAAAAAAGATGTTTGTGGATAATTCGATGATTTTCCACATATTTAAAAAGAATATCCACAGCTAATTTTTTGACGAAAGAGCTGAAATATCAAGTTATACACAAAGTTATCCACCTTATCCACAAAAAAATAATTAAACTTCGTTATGGGGAAAGATTTGTAAAGTCAAAACATTTGTTTTGGTATATTCTGATGAAAAAGAGATATTTCAATGAAAAAACTTGACTTTTGGTAGAAAATGATTACAAACTATATAAAATAGATAACTGGCAAAGAATATTAAAAATCTTGAATAAAATATCTGAAAATTCTGAAAAAAAGTTACAAAAAATAGATAAAAAACGTTGAAATTTTAGAAATTTGTGGTATAATTATTACATTAGCAGGAAATATACAAGCTAATATAGGTACAGTCCAAGACTTGGATGTACAAATTTAGGCAAAAGGAGTGGGACGGTATGCGTTATATTATTAGTGGAAAAAACATTGAGGTTACAGAAGGACTAAAAGGGGCGATTTACGAAAAATTAGGAAAGTTGGAAAAGTATTTTAATGAAGATACGGAAATCCACGTAACTCTTAATGTTGAGAAGGAAAGACAGAAAATTGAAGTTACGATACCTATGAAAGGAAATATAATCAGAGCAGAAGAAGTTAGCAGCGATATGTACGTTTCCATTGATTTGGTGGAAGAAGTAATTGAACGTCAATTAAATAAATATAAGACGAAATTGATTGATCAAAAGCAGGCAACATCGTTCTTTAAACAAGAGTTTGTAGACGAAGATGGTGAAGAGGAAGAAATTGAAATTGTACGTAGTAAGAAATTTGCAGTAAAACCTATGGATCCGGAAGAAGCATGTTTCCAAATGGAATTACTTGGACACAATTTCTACGTATTTAGAAATTCCCAAACCGACGAAGTGAATGTGGTATACAAACGTAAAGCTAATACATATGGATTGATTGAGCCTGAATTTTAAATTGAGAGCCGGATTTTGATTTCGGTATATGGAAAGAGGAAGACTATTTTGAGTATGGGATAGTCTTCCTTTTCTTTATAGAAAAAATTAGTTGATATTAAGTGTTGAAAATGATAAAATAAGTTGTAAGACTATAGTTCGAAGTGTGTCTTAAATGCAGAGAAGTTCTGTTTGATGTGATTTAAGGTACAAGATAACTTTCAGTTGTCTTATGTGTAGCATTTAGATAAACTATCAGGGTGTAAGAAATTTAATTGAAAGGATAAATGCAAACGAAATACTTTCACCCTTAGAGTTTGCAACTTGAATAAAAACTGTTAATGTCGCGAAAGGATATGTGATTTTTTATTCAAGGGTTGGTATATGTATTATGAGTATTTTTGAAAAGGTTTTCGGTAGTCATAGTGATAGAGAATTGAAAAGAATCTATCCTATTGTGAATAAAATTGAAGCCTTAGATGAGCAGATGCAGGCTTTGTCTGATGATGAATTAAAAGCGAAGACAGATGAGTTTAAGAAGCGTTTAGAAGCAGGTGAAACTCTGGATGATATTCTGGTAGAAGCATTTGCTACGGTTCGGGAAGCAGCTAGTCGTGTACTGGGAATGAAACATTATCCCGTACAATTACTTGGTGGAATTATACTGCATCAGGGAAGAATTCCGGAAATGAAAACAGGTGAAGGTAAAACTTTGGTTTCAACAGCACCTGCATACCTGAATGCTTTGGCTGGAAAAGGTGTTCATATTGTAACAGTAAATGATTATCTTGCAAAGCGTGACGCAGAGTGGATGGGACAGATACATGAATTTTTAGGATTGAAAGTAGGTATTATCCTAAATTCTTCCACTAATGATGAGAGAAGACAGGCCTATGCATGTGACATAACTTATGTTACAAATAATGAATTGGGTTTTGATTACCTAAGAGATAATATGGTTTTATATAAAGAACAGCTTGTTCAGCGGGAGTTACATTATGCCATCATTGATGAAGTGGACTCTGTTTTAATTGATGAAGCAAGAACTCCTCTTATTATTTCGGGACAAAGTGGAAAGTCTACAGATTTATATAAGATGTGTAATCATTTAGCAATGCAGATGAAGCGTGGCGAAGGTACCGGTGAAGTATCTAAGATGGATATGATTATGGGGCAGGATATTGATGAAGATGGAGATTTTCTTGTAAATGAAAAGGATAAACATGTTCTTTTGACCGCCCAGGGTGTTGAAAAGGTGGAAAAGTACTTCCATATTGAAAACTTAGCAGATCCGGATAATCTTGAAATTCAGCATAATATCATTTTAGCTTTACGTGCCCATAATCTTATGTTCAGGGATAAGGATTATGTGGTGAAAGATGAAGAGGTCTTAATTGTTGATGAGCACACAGGACGTATTATGCCGGGCAGAAGATATTCAGATGGTTTACACCAGGCAATTGAGGCTAAGGAAAATGTCAAGGTTCGACGGGAAAGTAAAACGTTGGCAACGATTACCTTCCAGAATTTCTTTAATAAGTATGAAAAGAAAGCCGGTATGACAGGTACTGCCCTTACAGAGGAACAGGAATTCAGACAAATTTATGGAATGGATGTTATTGTGGTTCCTACAAATAAACCAGTGCAAAGAATTGACCATGAAGATTCTGTTTATTGTACAAGGAAAGAAAAGTTAAATGCTATAGTAAATGAAGTAATGGAATCTAATAAGAAAGGGCAGCCGGTGTTGGTTGGTACGATTACCATTGAGGCATCAGAAGAAATTAGTGCTTTGCTTACCAAGAAAAGAATTAAGCATCAGGTATTGAATGCGAAATTCCATGAAAGAGAAGCAGAAATTGTTGCAGATGCAGGCCAGATGGGTGCAGTTACCATTGCTACTAATATGGCTGGACGTGGTACTGATATTAAACTTGGCGAGGGAGTTCAGGAAATTGGTGGTTTGAAGATTATTGGTTCTGAGCGTCATGATTCCCGTCGTATTGATAATCAGTTAAGAGGACGTGCCGGACGTCAGGGAGACCCTGGTGAATCGAAATTTTTCTTGTCTTTGGAAGATGACTTGATGAGATTATTTGGTTCAGAAAAGGTAATGGCTTTGTACTCTGCGTTAAAGATTCCGGAAGGCGAGGAAATTCAGCATAAGACAATTACAAACTTTATTGAAAAAGCTCAGAAGAAGATAGAAGGTAATAACTTTGGGATTCGTCGTAATTTGTTAGAATATGATCAGGTTATGAACGAACAGAGAGAAATTATCTATAAGGACAGACGTAAGGTATTAGATGGAGAAAGTATGAGAGAGCATATTTTCAAGATGATATCAGATCTTACGGAAGATTATGTAAATAGAAGTATTGGAGATGACCAGTCTTTTGAAGACTGGAACGTGGAAGAATTAGCAGAACTGATTGTTCCTGCGATTCCATCTTCGAAGGATGTGCTAGAATCTGAAAATATGAAGTCAGGTTATAAGAAACAGGAATTGATACAGGATTTAAAAACAGCTGCTACGAAATTCTACGAAGGAAAAGAAACCGAAATTACTGAGGAAAGAATCCGTGAAATAGAACGTGTTATCTTATTAAAAGTTATTGATAAGAAGTGGATGGGACATATTGATGATATGGATCAGTTAAGACAAGGTATTGGTCTACAGTCTTATGGACAAAGAGATCCGTTGGTGGAATATAAGTTTACCGGATATGATATGTTTGATGAAATGATGTATGCTATCCGTGAAGAAACTGTTCGCGCCATGATGCATGTTCAGGTAGAACAAAAGATTGAAAGAGAACAAGTGGCGAAGGTAACCGGTACAAATAAAGATGATTCAGCTGTAAAGGCACCGATTCGTAGAACTTCTGATAAGGTTGGACGAAATGAATTTTGTCCATGTGGAAGTGGAAAGAAATTTAAACAGTGCTGTGGCAGGGGTGTATAATATTATATTTTTGGTTGAAAGTACCGTGGTATGTGTTCACGAATGAAAAATTGGATTTATATATTTGCCCGAAGCTGACTGATTTATGGATAGTAATAAAGAATGAAATGGTGGTGATAAGGTGATTGAATTGGATCAATTCAAGGCTGAGATTTTAACATATGAAGCACCTTTGATGGAAGTAAGGGATTCACTTTGACATTGCAAATAAAAAAGACAGAATTTTAGATTTGGAAAATCAGATGGAATCTCCCGGCTTTTGGGATCAGGTTGAAAAATCTCAAGAGGTTATGAAGGAACTAAAGGGCCTTAAGGATACCTTGCAAAAATATGAAGGTCTTGAGAAAGCTTACGAAGATATTTTATCTTTTATTGAAATTGTGCTTTTGGAAGAGGACGCATCCATGATTGAGGAAATTGGTCAGATGCTTAGTGAATTCAAAGAAGGATTTGAGCAATTAAGAATTGCAACTTTGTTGTCCGGGCCTTATGATAAGGACAGTGCTATTTTGACCTTGCATGCCGGTGCTGGGGGTACAGAGTCTTGTGACTGGGTAAGTATGTTATATAGAATGTACACCAGATGGGCGGATAAGAAGGGATATCAGATAGAAGAACTGGATTATCTGGAAGGAGATGAGGCTGGAATTAAGTCAGTTACGTTTCAGGTAAATGGTGAAAACGCATATGGATATTTGAAAGCAGAAAAAGGAATTCACAGACTGGTTCGTATTTCTCCTTTCAATGCTGCAGGAAAAAGGCAAACATCCTTTGCTTCTTGTGATGTGATGCCGGATATTGAAGAGGACATGACTGTTGACATTAATGAAGATGATTTGAAAGTTGATACGTATCGTTCTAGTGGTGCGGGTGGACAGCATATTAATAAAACTTCGTCAGCAGTACGTATTACACATTTACCTACAGGTATTGTGGTACAGTGTCAGAATGAGCGTTCACAGCACATGAATAAAGACAAAGCTATGAAGATGCTGACTGCTAAGTTGCTGTTGCTAAGACAACAAGAGAATGATGAAAAAATGGCAGGTATTCGTGGTGAGCAGATGGAAAATGGATGGGGCAGCCAGATAAGGTCCTATGTGCTTCAGCCATATACATTAGTAAAGGATCATAGAACAAATGAAGAATCTAGCAATGCAAATGCTATTTTGGATGGTTCCATTGATTGCTTTATCAATGCTTATCTAAAATGGATGAGCACCGGTCAGGATAAGGAGGCGTAGTTACTATGGAGGAAAATAAGCTAATTGTATTTAATGTAGGTGAGGAGTTTTATGGTATTGATATTAAAAAGGTAATGGGAATTGAAAAAAAGCAGGAAATCATTACTGTTCCGAATACTCCGGATTGTATTAAGGGGATCATTAATCTTCGAGGTGATGTCATTCCTATTTATAGTTTCCGAACAAAGTTTAACAAGGAAGAATTAACGGATGACGATGAAGGTATGTTGATTATTACCAAGGCTGGTGATATTACCATTGGTTTTGAAGTAGATCAGGTTGCACAGATTATGGATATTACCGGAAAAAAAGTGGAGGCACCGCCAGTTATTATTGTGTCTGAAGCCACCAATTATATTGATAAAATCGTTAGTGATAACGGAAAAATTGTAATTTCTTTAAATGTGGAGAAATTGGTAAGCGACAAAGAAAGAAGACAAATGATGTCCATGATTGATGCTGGTTAAGCATGATAATATGAATCTTTTAGGCATTGTTTGCCGGAATAGAAGAGAAGGCAATCACATGAAGTAAAATACTACAGGATATAGCGGAATTGCTATATTTCGTAAGATTTTTACTGATGTGATTGCCTCTTTTTTATTTACAATTACAATTTTCGTCTTTTAAGCATGGTGCACTGGTATCAAAAGCTGGGTTGAAGGCGTAAAAATTCTTTGAATTTAACCGCTCCTTCACGATTTCAAGACTTTCACCAAATCTTTGGAAGTGAACAATTTCTCTTTCTCTTAGGAATTTAATTGGATCTGCGATATCGGGGTAATCTCTTACCAAACGTAGAATGTTATCATAAGTGCTTCTGGCTTTTTGTTCAGCTGCCATATCTTCTGTTAAATCTGTGATGGGATCTCCTTTGGATTGAAATTCACAACTGTTGAAAGGAATACCACCGGCGGATTGAGGCCAGAGAGCAGCGGTATGATCGATATAATATAAATCAAAACCTGCTTTCTTTAATTCTTCCATACTCATATTTTTGGTTAATTGATATACAATGGAGCTGATAATCTCTAAGTGAGCCAATTCTTCCGTTCCGATGTCTGTCAGTATTCCTGCTACTTCACGGTATGGCATGGTGTAACGTTGGGAAATATATCGCATGGATGCGGCTAATTCTCCGTCCGGTCCACCAAATTGGCTTATAATGTTCATAGCAAGTCTAGGATTCGTTTCTTTAATGTTAACCGGGTATTGAAGTCGTTTTTCATAATTCCACATAAATTAGCACTCTCCTTCCCAAGGCCATGGAGTCTTTACCCATGACCAGCCTTGATTGATGTCAACCTGATCAGCTAGCAAAGGTCCAAACATCATAGTATATTTGTGGATGGCATCCCGTCTTAGTTTACTATAATGTTCATAAGCGGATAAGGCTTCTTCGCAATTTGGGTGAGTATCTAAGAATAAATTTAATTCATTCACCATGAAACTATATGAATTGATCATGGACATTAATTGTTTTTGATTATGCTTGTTGGAAAAATTGCTCATGAGCAGCCACCTCTTTCGCCACAAAATGGGAAATCAAGTTCAGGAAATGCAGTACCTCTTTCCAATGCTTTCATTGGATCGTACATTGACGAAAATTGCTGCCATGGAACATAAGAAATTCCAAGGGGCATTCTGCTTTCGCTTTGTCTTGGGCTTTCAGGTCTTGTCATTTTATCGCTGTCATAAGAAGAAGGATATCTTCTTGAACAATTACGGTTGGTATCCAAAGAAAAAACTCCTTTCATATTGTTTATAGTAATAGTTTATGGGAAAAGTCTGTATGGGTGTATAGAAAATGAAAAGTTATACTAGTCTAAGCGTAAAGGATTTGTTATAATGAAATAAGTGCAGACAAGGAAAAGGGCAATGTTTTAGTTTGAGCAGCTTAGAACATGGATGTTTTTAAATATCTGTACAGTGGACAAAGGATGACAAGGGGATTTATATGGATAATAAAAACTTAATGGAAGAAAAAATATCAAAAAGTGAAGCGAAAGAGTTTGAAGAAGCGGTTTTGAATCAGAGTGCAACTTTGGAATTAGATGCACCGCCATATGTACAACCGTTAAAGAAAAGGAAGAAAGGAGTGGCTGCCATCAGAATTGTTGTAGCAGTTCCTTTTGCTATATTAATTTTCTTTTCAGGGATGTTGGCAGAGCGTTATCGGATATTGGATCATATGCAGGTAAATGACCGGTATTTTCTTATGGATGATGGCCAACTGAAGGAAATAAAGGATGAAACTGGGAAGGAGGCTACAGCTGATTATATAGAGATGGTGAAGGAATATGGAAAGGAAACACAGGTAAATGTTAAGTTTATGAGAAAAATGTTTCCGGATAACCTGGTTTTAAAATCAGATGGGGAGTTTTTGTACCTTCCGATTGATGAAACCATGGAAAAGAATTCTTATGATTATTCCAGACTGGAGCAAGTGGATAAGTTTTTTGAATATAAGGATGCAGAGGGAAACGTGGTTTCAAAGTCTGGAATTGATGTGTCGAAGTTTCAGGGGGATATTGACTGGGAATTGGTAAAGGAAGATGGGGTTGAATTTGCGATTCTTAGGGCTGGGTATCGTGGATATGGAAATGGGAAATTGGTGTTAGATGAAAAATTTATGGAGAATTTGGAAGGTACGAAAGAGCAAAATATTGATATAGGGGTATATTTTTATTCCCAGGCAATCAGCAAAGAAGAGGCAGTGGAAGAGGCAGAAATGGTAATAGAAGCGCTGAGAGGATACGAAGTTACATATCCTGTGGTTTTGGATACGGAATTGCCTTCAGGAGAGGGAGCTAGAACGGATGGGTTAACGAATGAAGAAAGAACGGAATATATCCTTGCGTTTTGTGAGACGATAGAAGCAGCAGGATATATTCCTATGGTTTATTCTAATTTGAATTGGCTTATTCTAAAAACAGATTTTAAATCCTTATCCAAATACGATATCTGGCTGGCGAATTATGATACACAACCATATTTTCCATATGATTTCAAAATGTGGCAATACAGTGAAAAGGGGCAAATAAATGGTATTGAGGGTGATGTGGATCTTAATATCTGTTTTAAGGATTATACTGTGGAGGAATAGAAAAAAACTTTTAACAGGTTTTTCAGGCTTTCGTAGTCAGCGCATCCACATAACTCTCTGGCGGAGTGCATACCTAAGATAGGGACTCCTAAATCAATGGCAGGAATTGGAAGATACGAGGAAACGATAGGTCCGAGTGTTTGCCCTCCTGCCATTCCTGTTTTATTTACCTGTTCTTGATACGGAATGTTGTTTTCTTCACATAACGCTTTTATGATGGCGGTTACCCTGGCATCGGTGACATAGCGCTGCGATGAACTGGATTTTAAGGCAATCCCGTGATTTAAAAGAACCGGATTGGTAGGGTCGTGTTTTTCAGTATAGTTTGGATGCAATCCGTGAGCACCATCCACAGACAGCATAATACTGTTTTGTAGTAAATAAGGATGTTTAGTGGAAGGAATCCCCTGGTCGTTCAATAATTTATCCAGACATAATTTTAAGGTATTGGAATCAGCGCCTTCTTTGGAACGACTTCCGATTTCCTCATGATGAAAAATGGCAATCATGTTAAGGGTATGGCTGCTGCCAGGAGAGGTAATTGCCTCTAACATTGCTGAAATGGAAATTAAATTATCTATTCTGGGTGAACTTAAGAATTCCTGATTGGCACCGATTCGTTCTCCCTCTTCTTTATTGTATAAGGTGATATCAAAAGAAAGAATGTCCTCTTTTTTACACTCGGTCTTTTCGGCAAGTAATTCAAAAATAGAGGAATTTTTGTCTTTTGCTATAGAAAACAATGGCATATATTCTTTTTGTGGAGTTGGTTCTGAATTCTTTTCAGAACGGTTTAAATGAGGTGCAAGAGAAGGAATGACACAGACTCCCTCTTTGAAATCAAAAATCTTTTCTATAGGTAGAAATGCATTTTTACCCTTTAAAAATAATTTTCCGGATAGTCCTAATGGACGATCGAACCAGGTGGAAGGGAGCATACCGCCATACATTTCTACATTAAGGTTATGATATCCGGACTTTATAATATCCGGATTACTTTTTAATTTAAATACCGGAGAATCATCGTGTGCCAAAGCCAAGTGGATGGATTCGATTTGTGACAATGGTTTAGGAAGGGTAAAAGCCACTAAAAAAGAATCAAACAAATTAAGAAAATATTTTCCATTGGAAAAATTCCATGTCTGTTCATTGGTGATTTCTTGAAATCCTGCATTTTTTAACTGTTTCGCTGCATTTTGTATGGAGAGAAAAGGGCAGGTAGATTCGTTAATGTATTGTATACACTGTTTCATAAAAGTTCTCCTTTACGTTTTCTTAAAGTATACCACAGTAGATGACAAAAAAATGTACGAAAATAAATACATGAAAATAAAGGTTGCAAGGGATTTTAAATTGTGGTAACATCTTTCTAGGAAAAACAAGTGTATTTCTTATGCGTACAAAGGGGAAGTCATGATAGAAGATACGAAGTACTATCTGGTAACAAAAAATGCGTTACCGGAGGTTTTATTAAAAGTAGTAGAAGCAAAACAACTTCTAGAAACAGACAAAAACATAACCGTACAAAAAGCAATCGATATGGTGGGAATCAGTAGAAGTTCTTTCTATAAATATAAAGATTCGATTGTTCCTTTTCATGATACCACGAGAGGGCATGTAATTACATTTACGGTGGAAGTTGCCGACAGACCTGGCTTGTTATCGGTAGTGTTGAATCTGGTAGCAAGTTATAATGCGAATATTTTATCCATACATCAAAGTATTCCAATGTATGAAGTGGCATTATTAACCCTCAGTGTTGATTTAGGAGAATCCAAAGGGGATATTAATGATATGTTTAAAAAATTGGAAGAAATTGATGGAATCTATTATGTTAAGATATTAGCAAAAGAATAAGTTAATTAACGACATGGTTCATCGATTTATGATGATATTATGTTGGTGCTAAAAGGCATTTTGGCACCAAATGTCTACGGATTGTTATGTAGTTTGACTCTTGCAATCCTACAAACAAAAGAACACGAGATTGAAGAAAAAATTTGAAAGGAAAATACTGCCGGATTCTTCAATCGGTAAAAGGCAGTTTAACGCAGATTTGCG
>JAFPAZ010000155.1 GCA_017390645.1 Lachnospiraceae bacterium | reverse complement strand
TTATGAAAAGGACACCAGTGAAAAGTTTAGTGTTTTCAAGGGTTTGACGAGATTTTTATAACAAGATATAACAGTTATTAACTCCTATAAATTTCGTCAAGCGAGAACTGAAAGTTTCACTCTTATTGTTGTAATGAATGTACAGTATATTTAATCATCATCCGTTACATATACTTATTACTTTTTTAGGTTCAAAATTTGTTTCCATTGTCCACATAACAGCCTCACATTTTCGCATCACAAGAACAGTAAGAAGATTATCTATTCCATTTTCCTTCCACGCTTGCAAAAACTTTCTAGTAGGATGCGAAAAAATATCTTCACGCAATTTTTCATCTGTCGAAACTTCTATTTCGCCTGTCACTCTAATCTGAACACCGTTAGCATTAAAGCAAAGTTCCGCTTTGGGATTTTTTTGAAGCTGTTTGTACACATCTTTTGTAGATGCTGTATGAAAAATAATTCCATCCTTATCCGCTTTAAATAACATCATTCCTCTTACTCTTGGCTGGTCACCATCCATTGTTGCAAGGTAAAATCCCAAATTACTATTCATCAATTCATATATTTTCTGCTCATTCATCGTCTAATCCTCCTTAACATATCCCCTCAGTAATCATTTCATTCACTATCTCAGCGGCACTCTCTACCATTTTCGGACAAAATGTTTTAAAAAGTTTCTGTTCTTCAATAAGCAATTTATCTTCTGCCTTAGTAAGGTCATATCCCAACAATTCACGACATACTACACTACCATTTTTCTTAATAAATCGGTCCATAAATTCAGTTGATACTGCATAAGCTTTTGATTTTCCTTCTATATCTTCGCTATCACAATGTCCACATCGTAGTCCAAGAACCATCAAAGCACCTGCTACGGCTCCGCACAATTCGCCTTTTCTTTCACCACCACCAAAATTTGTAGCTAACTTGAGTGCTAATTTTTCATCCATTCCCATTTCTGTCGCAAATGATGTAAATACTCCTTGCGAACAATTAAAATTATTATTGTAGTATTCTACCGCCTTTTCTACATGATTCATTGCAAACACCCTCTTTTAATCCTTTCAAGTTCACCGCAAGCGACATTATATAATTCAAGTGCTTCAATCACCTGTTCTCTTTTATCAACCGGAATTTTATCTAGTATTTCTTTAAATTTTCGATTCATATCATTCTCAATTTTTTCAAAACGCTCTTTTCCTTTGAGCGTAAGATTTAAAACCACAAATCTTCTATCTTCTGTAGATGGTTTTCTTTCTACATAATCCTTCTGAACAAGTTCTTCAACCGTTCTGCTGACACCACTTTTATCTAACCTCAATATCTCTGCCAATTCTTTTACTGAAATATTTGGTTTTCTACCAATTTCAACCAAAACAAAACACTCTGGTTCACTTATTCCACAACAGCAGGAATCTGTTTTATTGATGTTTCCCAGGTGACATTCCAAAATTCTTGTATTTTCTCTAAGTAGCTTTGCTTGATTCATAATCATTCCTCCCTTTTAAAGGAATAATATCTCATTTAGTTGCGTTTGTCAACTATTTATTTTATCAACTATATAGGTATAATAAAAGGTTCAACACATCATATATTGAACCTTTGCCTTTAAATGACCAAATATTTTTTCCGATATGTGCACTGACAAGAACATAAAGTATTCGTAAAATTCAAATTTGAGCAAGCTTCACTAACAAAATAGCACTGCCCTCAACATCAAAAATTATACCACTAACGCAATAGATTCTCAATCATCTATCTCATCATCCACCTCTTCATCCACAAGTGACCCATATTGCTCAAAATATTC
>JAFPAZ010000154.1 GCA_017390645.1 Lachnospiraceae bacterium | reverse complement strand
AATATGGAAGTATTCCAGGGAAATATTTTATCGGATCAGGAAACCAAAGACCGGGTGGGATATGAAAAGTATGATATTGTCCTTGCCAATATATTAGCAGACGTTTTAGTTCCACTTTCCGAAATCATCCGTCCACATATGAAAAAGGGTGGACTGATTGTAATGTCAGGAATTATTAATACCAAAGAAGAGGAAGTAAAAGACGCCCTTTTAAGAAATGGATTTGAAATCGTAGAAATCACATATTCCGGAGAATGGGTGGCAATTACTGCAAAATAATGGAGGCCCCATGTATCGATTTTTTAGTTTAGAAGAAACATTTACAAAAGAAACCGTGGAGATTACAGGAGAAGACGTAAACCACATAAAAAACGTACTCCGGATGAAGATTGGGGAAGAAATACAAATCAGCAATGGAAATGAAAAAGAATATATATGCACCATCGAATCTATGGAAAAAGATAAGATTATTGCCAAAATCGTAGATGTAATCGGGATGAGTTCAGAATTACCGGTAAAGATTACCTTGTTTCAGGGGTTGCCAAAAGGGGATAAAGTAGAGTATATTATTCAAAAAGCAGTAGAGTTAGGTGCCCATCGCATTGTACTTGTTGATACGAAGCGCACGGTAGTAAAACTAGACGAAAAAAAAGCATCAAAAAAAATAGAACGTTATAATTCCATTGCATTAAGTGCTGCAAAACAGGCGAAACGCTCCCAGGTACCGAAGGTAGAAGGGGTAATGTCCTTAGAACAGGCCTTAAAAGAGGCAGATGAGCTGGATGAAATTTTGATACCATACGAAAATGCACAAGGGATTTCCTATGCGAGGCAAGTAGTAAAAAACTTAAAAGGAAAGGAATCCATCGGTGTATTTATAGGACCGGAAGGTGGATTTGCGGAAGAAGAAGTAGAGAAAACAAAAAATCATGGTGCAAAATGCATCACCTTAGGAAAAAGGATTTTACGAACAGAAACGGCAGCATTGACTGCATTATCTATTTTAATGTTTGAACTAGAGGAAGAAGAAGCCTAAGATAATTTACCATTGAGAATAAAGAAAGGGATACATCATGGAAATATATTTGGATAATTCTGCCACTACCAAAATATTCCCTTCTGTTGGCGAAATGATGTTAAAAGTAATGCAGGAGGATTATGGAAATCCCTCCTCTTTACATAAAAAAGGGATAGAAGCAGAATACTATTTAAAAGAAACCAGAGAAATTCTGGCTAAGATATTAAAGGTAACTCCGAAAGAGATTTTATTTACTTCCGGCGGTACGGAATCCAATAATACTGCACTGATTGGTACAGCCCTGGCATTGAAAAAAAGAGGGAACCATATGATCAGTACGGCATTTGAACACGCGTCGGTGTATAATCCTTTGCTTTATCTGAAAGAATTAGGATTTGATATTACATTTTTACCGGTTACCAAAGAAGGTAAGGTAGAGGCAGAAGTATTGCAACAGGCCATAAGAGAGGATACCATATTGGTATCCATCATGCATGTAAACAATGAGATTGGGGCAGTGCAGGACTTAGAACTACTAGGAGATATCATAAAAAAGAAAAATAAAGATACCCTGTTTCATGTAGATGCCATTCAAAGTTTCGGAAAATTTCAAATTTATCCGAAAAAAGCAAAAATTGACCTGTTATCTGTAAGTGGACATAAAATTCATGGACCTAAGGGAGTAGGATTTTTATATATTAAGGAAAAAACGAAGGTTAAACCTATTATTTATGGTGGTGGACAGCAAAAAGGCATGCGTTCCGGGACAGATAATGTACCGGGAATTGCAGGACTCGGAGTGGCTGCAAAAGAGATGTATGACCATTTAGAAGAAAGAAATCAGCACATGAAAAAATGTAAAGAACACTTTTTAAATCGTCTGCAGGAGTTAGAAGGATGCCATTATAATCAGGGTGAGGCACCGAATATTATTAGCGTCAGCTTCGAAGGAATACGGAGTGAAGTATTGCTTCATGCGTTAGAAGAAAAAGAAATCTATGTGTCTTCCGGTTCCGCCTGTTCTTCTAATCACCCGGGAATCAGTGGAACCCTGAAAGCAATCGGTGTCAGGGAAGATCTTTTAGATGCTACGCTACGCTTCAGCCTTTGTGGAGAAAATACCATAGAACAGATGGATGAGACCATAGAGCAGTTAAAAGTATTGCTTCCACAATTAAGAAGGTTTATAAGAAAATAAAAAGAAAGGAAATATGTACAAAGTACATAAAGAATAAAAGATGAAACTAAATGCATTCCTTGTAAAATACGCGGAAATTGGAATCAAGGGAAAAAACAGACATATTTTCGAAGATGCCCTTGTATCCCAAATCCGTAATGCCATAGAACCCATTGCTGATTTTCAGATACGAAAAGAACCGGGAAGAATCTTCTTAGAAGCTAAAGAAGATTATGACTATGACGAAGTAGTAGAAGCGTTGCAAAGGGTATTCGGAATCGTAGGAATTTGTCCGGTATTGATTGAACCGGATTTTGAATGGGAAAATCTCGTAAAAACTACCATAAAATATGTGGAAGAACAATATGAAAAGAAGAATTTTACCTTTAAAATCAGTGCGAGACGTTCCAATAAAGGATATGAAAAAGACTCCATGGAAATTGGAAGGGATATGGGCGGAGAATTGTTGGATAAATTCCCGGAATTATCTGTAGATGTTCATAACCCGGAAGTAGATATTAAAATAGAAATTCGCAGCAAAGCATATATTTATTCTAAGACCATAAAAGGTGCGGGCGGACTTCCGGTAGGAACCAATGGAAAAGCCATGCTGCTGTTATCCGGTGGAATTGACAGTCCCGTAGCAGGATATATGATTGCAAAACGTGGTGTGAAAATAGATGCTACTTATTTCCATGCCCCTCCATATACCAGTGAACGTGCAAAACAAAAAGTGGTAGATTTAGCAAAACTGGTATCGAAATATTCCGGAAAGATAAATTTAAATGTAGTGAATTTCACAGACATCCAGCTGGCCATTTATGAAAAATGCCCTCATGAGCAATTAACCATTATTATGAGAAGATATATGATGAAAATCGCAGAACAACTGGCAGAAAAGAGTAACTGTCAGGCACTGGTAACCGGAGAAAGCATCGGACAGGTGGCAAGTCAGACGATTTACAGCCTGGGGGTAACCAATGAAGTCTGTAAACTTCCGGTATTCCGTCCATGTATTGGAATGGATAAACAGGAAATTGTAGATATTTCAGAGCAGATTAATACTTATGAAACTTCCATTCAGCCTTTTGAAGACTGTTGTACTATTTTTGTGGCAAAACACCCTGTTACCAAGCCAACCTTAAAATCCATTGAACGTTCAGAGGAAAAACTAGCAGACGTCATAGACGGTTTAATGGAAGAAGCACTGAATACAGTAGAAACGATTGTAATTCGATAGAGAAAACATAAAAGAAACTGATTGTGATTAGACAAAGAAAAAACAAGCCGGCATTT
>JAFPAZ010000153.1 GCA_017390645.1 Lachnospiraceae bacterium | reverse complement strand
CGATTTGGTTTGTAGTATCATACATTATGTTGCTGGTGTGAACAGTGGCAATGATATGTGTGTGTAGCTCAGCTGGATAGAGCACTTGGCTACGGACCAAGGTGTCGGGAGTTCGAATCTTCTCACGCACGTTGCCCCTATGATTTAGGGGCAAATTTTTTGAATATTGGGCTATCGCCAAATGGTAAGGCACTGGATTCTGACTCCAGCATTTCCAGGTTCGAATCCTGGTAGCCCAGTGATGATAAGTCTTCGATGGATGTCGGAGACTTTTTTCTTTATAAGAATTAAAAACAAAACCAGGTATCATAGAATGTACTATTAGTGAAACATTTCCACGATGCTTCCCTTTTCGATATAGAATAGTATGATTTAAATTTTGGTTTCTGCTTTACAAGGAGGGAAGAACATTCATTTTTATATGTTTTGCATTTTTATAAGGTTAGTGATATAATCATAAGCAGTGGAAAAATATGACTTCATGATTTAAAAAGTGAATCAGGAAGGTCAAGAGAACATAGGGGGTTATAGAGTGCAGTTAGGACAGAAAGAAGAATTATATTTACTTCGAAAGACGGATTTTGGTGTATATTTAGGAGAAAGTATGGAAGCGCCTAAGGAGGAGACCGTACTACTTCCTAAAAAGCAGGTGCCTTCCGGTTTGGAGGAAGGAGATAAGATAGAGGTATTTTTATATAAAGATTCCAGTGACAGAATGATAGCCACTACCAATGAACCAGCCCTTACTCTTGGTGAGGTAGGCGTTTTAAAGGTAAAAGAAGTTACGAAAATTGGTGCTTTTTTGGATTGGAACTTAGAAAAGGATTTACTACTTCCCTTTAAAGAACAAATCAGGGATGTAAAAGCAGAGGAAGAAGTTCTGGTACGTTTATATGTAGACAAATCAGGAAGACTTTGTGCATCTATGAAAATTTATGATTATCTGGAAGTGTTTGGTCCATATGTGAAGGGAGATCATGTAAAGGGCATTGTTTATGATATGAAAGAGCTTGGTGCCATGGTGGCAGTAGATAAAAAATATCATGGGCTGATTCCAAAAAGAGAGTTAAAGAAAACTCTTAAATTTGGACAGTGTGTAACTGCAAGAGTAGTACGGGTCCGGGAAGATGGAAAATTGGATTTGAGTTTGTCGGAAGAAAAACAGATTCAAATGGACATCGATAGTGCCATGATTATGAAAAGGCTGGATGAGTACGATGGTGTATTGCCATTTAATGATAAAGCAGATCCGAAAGTCATAGAAAAAGAATTCGGAATTAGTAAAAATGCATTTAAACGTGCCGTAGGAAGACTTCTGAAGGCAGGTAAAATAAATATTACTGAAAAATCAATACAAAAAATATAATTTAGGAGGACTATTTATCATGAACAAAACAATTATCTCAACAGACAAAGCACCAAAGGCCATTGGACCATATTCCCAGGCAATTGAAGTAAATGGAATGATTTTTACTTCTGGTGTAATTCCAATTAATCCGGAAACCAATGAATTAGTAAATGGAGACATTAAAGTTCAGGCTGAACAGGCGATTGGAAATTTAGCAGCGTTGTTGAAAGAAGCAGGTTCTGATACTGAACAGGTAATTAAGACTACTGTATTTATTAAGGATATGAATGATTTTGCCGCTGTCAATGAAATCTATGCGAAATATTTTACGAAAGATTTTCCGGCAAGATCCTGTGTAGAAGTAGCTAGATTACCGAAAGATGTATTGATTGAGATAGAAGCCATTGCATTAAAAAAATAAATCAGATGATTTATGATGTAAAATATGTTGTGAAAAAATGAGGTAAGAACTGCCATTTTCTTAAAAACTGGTAATGATTAGAAAATATTTTATGTTGGTATCCGGAAGAAACATACCTTTTGGCATCAATATCATTTATTTTTCTATAATATTCCGGGTTTTATTATGTAAAGAAAATGGCTTTTTTTAGGGGAGGAAAAAATGGAATTACAAGAATATTTGGAAAAAGAAAAGAAAAAAAATAACCAGACTGGATTTTTGTTTTTTTTGTTGATGGTGATTCATATTGCTGCAAGTTTTTTTGCACCGGATATTGTATATGAAAATGTGGCATGTAATATTTTATTCAGTCAAGGGCTTCTTATTATTCCGGTTATTTTATTTTTTATTATAACAAAGCGTAACCCTATAAAGTTTATCCGGCTTAAGAAAATAAACGGACTGTCTGTCATACTTCTGATCGTGTTAACGTACTGCATTTCTCCTTTGATGGTTTTGATTAACTTGGTTAGTCAGTTATTTGTAAATCAATATACCGGTGAGTTGATTACAGATTCTGTTACCAATTTTGGGTTGTTGGGCTCTACGTTGTTATTTGCTTTTACACCGGCTTTGGTAGAGGAAATTGCTTATCGTGGAGTATTTTATCAGGCAGCCAGAGGAAGAAGACCGATTCGGGCAATGATTGTTTCTGGATTATTGTTTGGTTTGATGCATATGAACATTAACCAGATATTATATGCATGTGTTATGGGCGTTATTTTTGCTGTGGTAATTGAAGCAACAGGATCTATAGTATCAACTATGATTATGCATTTTGTGTTTAATTTTAATAGTGTGTTTTTAACCTGGGCATTGAATAAACTTATGAGTAGTGAATTTTATCAACAGGCATTAGAAGTAAGCGGAGAGCAGGCGGCTACTGCTGAAACAGTAGCCGGTGAAGTAAGCGCGGCAGCTATGCAGAGTACGATTTTGGTGTATGGTTTCATGGCGGTGATTGGACTTTTTATTGGATATTTCGTATTAAAAGGAATTGCCAAATTAAATCACAAACAGGAACATATGGAATCACTATTTGATGAAATCAAAATACCGGAAGAAAAGGATAATATAGAGGAATCTTTAACAGAGGAAAAGAAACCAAAAACAAAAATCTGGAATATATGGTAT
>JAFPAZ010000152.1 GCA_017390645.1 Lachnospiraceae bacterium | reverse complement strand
TGAAAAATTATATGAAGAATTTAAACAATATCCTTTTGATAATTTAAATGTGGATACGATTTCTTTCTATGTTTTCCTTTATCTAAAAAAAGAGGAGAAAAAAGCAGCCGGAGTGATTGAGAAGTGGTGTGATAAAGAGCCAGAGGCATATCAGAATTTAAGTAATTCTCTGGGATTCTATTATCAGAGTCAAAACCGATTTGAGGATGCGGTGCAGTGTTATAGAAATGCCGTTTCAAAGTGTCAGAGTAATTATGAAAACTACGTTTCCCTTTTGCGTTGCTTAAGAAGAATGAGTAAGTACGAAGAAGCACTTTCTGTAATTGAGGAAGTTTCCCAACTGTTTCCGAAAGAAGCTACGGGGCTTCATAGACGGATTGCAGATTTGTATTTTGATATGGGAGATTATGAAAAGGCCATTGAACGATATCAGCTTTTAAGTGAGGTAGAAGGGGCTGAAACGGAATATCTTTCGGATATTGCTTATTGCTATGAAAGTATGCAAACGGAAGATGAAAAGGCAGAAGAGTATTATTTAAAGGCCATAGAAACCAATGGGGAAGAGGCTGAAAATTATCGTATCTATGGTATGTTTTTATTGGAGAAAAAACGTACGAAAGAGGCAGTAGAACGTCTAAAAACGGCATATCAGCTGGATCCTGAGAATTCTTTTATTGCATTATGTCTAGGAAAGGCATGTAAGGAAGCGGGAGAATTAAATGCAGCAAATGTATATTTTGAAATCAGTTTAAGCATTGCCATGGATGAATTAAAAGAAGATGAAGAAGATACCTGTATTTTAGAGTCTGTATCTGATGCGTTAGTGCAGTTAGAACGTTTGGAAGAGGCTTTGGACTACGCGAATCAGGCATTAAAGAACCAGTATTGTATTACTTCTTGTCCGGGCAAGGGCTGTTTTGAGGCATATGAGCATATGGCACAGGTAGCTGAGAAGCGGGGAAATAAAGAAGAAGCATTAAAATACTATGAAATTGCGGAAGAATTAAAGCATAAGAAACGATTTGCCAAGGCAATTCACAGGTTAAAAGAGGAAGTAAAATAATATGAGGACACCCATACTTTCTGAATTGATTCGATATACGGATACAAAGGCCTACCCTTTTCATATGCCGGGACATAAGAGAAGATTTTTAGACTTTGATAAAAATATTTATGAGCTGGATGTAACCGAAATTTCCGGAATGGACGAGATGCATGACCCAAAGGAAATCATAAGAGAGTCTATGGACTGTCTGAAGGAAGTTTATGGAACCAAGGAATCTTTTTATCTGGTTAATGGTTCTACAGGAGGAATCCTTGCTGCGATTTTTGCGGCTATCCATAAAAAGGATGGAATCCTTGTGGCGAGAAATTGTCATAAAAGTGTATATCATGCCATAGAGCTTTGCAGGGCCACTCCTATCTTTCTTTATCCTAAGTGGAAGGAAGAATATGATTTTTATGGAGAAATTTCGCCGAAAAAGGTGGAAAAGATATTAAGCCGGAATGGAAAAATTAAGGCTATGGTATTCACTTCTCCCACTTATGAAGGCATCGTATCGGATGTAAAAAGAATCAGTGAAATTTGCAGGAAATATGGGGTTTTGTGTATTGTAGATGAGGCACATGGAGCCCACCTGCCTTTTGCGTCGAAAGCTGGAAATTTTCCAAAGAGCGCCATTACTTTGGGAGCAGATTTGGTCATTCAGAGTCTTCATAAAACTTTGCCAAGTCTTACCCAGACAGCCATACTGCATGTACCCGTTGGCAGCAGGGTGAATCTAGAGCGATTGAGGCATTACCTTACTGTGTTTCAGACTTCTTCTCCATCCTATGTTTTTATGGGGGCAATGGAACGATGTGTGAATTTCATGGAACAGGAAGGAAAGGAACTTTGGAGTCAGTACGAAAGTTTATTGGATGAGTTTTACCGGTCTTTACAAGGGAAAGAAGAACAAGGTTTAATGTATTTCCGTTTATACCAGGGCGAAAAGGCATTTGGATTTGATAAAGGAAAAATTATTATTTCTACGAAGAATACTCCTTTTTCCGGGGCAGACCTTGCGGAGTGTTTAAGAGGAAAATACCAGATTGAAATAGAAATGGAAGCAGCCACGTATGTCATTGCCATGACCTCCCTTATGGATGATAAAGAAGGTTTTGTCCGACTAAAACAGGCGTTGCTTTCCATAGAGGAAGGATTCCGGACGGAATCCGGGGTTGGTAAAGGAAATTTAAATGGTGAATTGGCTTCAAATGAAAACAAGGAAATTGGTTCAAGGGAACACAAGGGAATTGAATCAAGGGAACACAAGGGAATTGGTTCAAATGAACACAAGAAATTGGGATCAAAAGGGTTTAAGATTCCTAAGGCTAAGCGAAGGTGTTCTGTAAAAAAGGCTTTGAAAATGCCGGGGGAGGTAGTTTCCCTGAAAGAATGCAAGGGAAGAATCAGTAAAGATTACGTGTTTGTATATCCGCCTGGAATTCCGGTTTTAACACCAGGGGATGGCATTTCTAAGGAAATTAGAGATTTGCTGTTAAAATATATAGATTTAGGGTTAAACGTCAAAGGAGTTTATGACGATAAAAAAATAAAGGTACTAACCGAAGGGCTTGAAAATGGATAAAAAGGTGAAAGGAACATGCGCAGCTTCGCATGAGTTTTGGTGTGGCTTATGAAAAAAGGAATATTTATTACATTGGAAGGACCGGATGGTTCAGGAAAATCTACACAAATTCAGCTTTTAAGTGAATACTTAGCAGAAAAAGGATACGATATTGTTCTTACCAGAGAGCCGGGTGGTACTGCCATTAGTGAAGAAATCAGAAAAGTGATATTAAATCCTGAATTAAAAGAAATGAAGGATATGACAGAATTGTTGCTTTATGCTTCTGCAAGAGCTCAGTTAGTAGGGGAAGTGATAAAGCCGGCCTTAGAGCAGGGAAAGGCAGTGATTTCGGACCGTTTTATTGATTCTTCGGCGGTTTATCAGGGAATCGGAAGAGGATTAGGAATTGATACGGTTTATGAGGTAAACCGTTATGCTTTGCAGGGATTGATGCCGGATATTACTTTTTTATTGGATCTCGATGCCAAAGAAGGAATTAAGAGAAAGAAGAAACAGGCGGAATTAGACCGCATGGAGCAGCAGGATATTACATTTCATCAAAAGGTAGCCGAAGGATACCGGGAGATTGCAAAACGAGACACAGAAAGAATTATAAAACTGGATGGTACTTTACCAAGGGAAGTAATTTGTGATATGATAAGAGAAAAGGTAGAGAAATTATTGGCTGATAACTAGAAGAAAAGAGGAGGGATTGTGATGGATTTAAAAATTCAGCAGGCACAGGCATTGGTGCAGACTCAGGCGAGAACAGAAGTAAATCAGAATGATGATACGTTTAAGTTTACTTTGATTTCTAACATTGAGGAAGCAGACCTTCAGGAACGTCTGAAGGTACTTATGGGTCAGATTAATGACCAGGGCGAGAAGATTGCCAAGCATATGGACATCAAAGATATGCGGAAATACCGTGCTGCAGTCAAAGAATTTATGAATGAAGTCGTTTCCCGTTCTCATAAATTTTCCAGAGAGAACTTTTTGGATAAGCGAGGCAGACACAGGGTTTACGGCATTGTGAAACTGGTGGATGAAAATCTGGACCAGCTGGCAGCAGAATTATTAAAAGAGGAAAAAGATCATTTGGCTATTTTAGCCCGTATCGATGATATCCGAGGATTATTGCTTGATATTTCTACTTGATAAGGGGGCGTAAAGAATGCAGGAATGGAAAGAATTAGTTGAGGTAAATCTGATCTCCCAGATTAAGGAGACGGTAAGGAATGGAAATATTTCACATGGATATTTAATTTGTGGGGAAGAATATTCCGGAAAGAAAACGTTAGCGAAGATATTTGCAAAAGCAATCCTATGTAAGGAGGATGAAGTATACTGTGGAAAATGTACTTCCTGCCTTCAGGTGGACAATGAGAATCATCCGGATTTCTTTTATTTACGGTATGAGAAGGAAACCAGTATCTCTGTAGATGAAATCAGGAAACAGATCAACCGGACCGTAGCGGTAAAACCTTATGCTTCTGAACGGAAAGTGTACATTGTTCCGGATGCTGATAAAATGACACAAGAAGCTCAGAATGCATTATTAAAGACACTGGAAGAACC
>JAFPAZ010000017.1 GCA_017390645.1 Lachnospiraceae bacterium | reverse complement strand
ATAGGAGAATAGTTATGGAAGATATCATTATTATTGGAATTATTGTAGTTTTGATGGTGGCTGGAATTCGCTCCAGTGTGAAAATACGGTGTATGTTGACAAGATGTGCCATATTTTTTGTATGATTGACATGAAGGCATATGTATGCCATACTATTTCATAAATTAGAAGAAGTAAACAAAAGAATGAAAAGAGGGGAGCGTATTATGAATGTAATAATCGGAATTTTTATTCCATTGATTGGAACTATGTTAGGTGCAGCCTGTGTGTTTATCATGAAAAATGAATTAAAACCTTTGATACAAAAAACACTTTTAGGCTTTGCATCCGGTGTTATGGTGGCGGCGTCTGTATGGTCATTGCTGATACCGGCAATTGATATGTCAGAGGGAATGGGAAAACTGGCGTTTTTACCGGCTGCGGTAGGTTTTGCGCTGGGTATAGGTTTTCTACTTCTGATGGATGGATTTGTACCACATATGCATTTAGACAGCGATAAGCCGGAAGGACTTCCGGTACCTTTAAAAAAAACCACCATGCTTGTCCTTGCGGTAACACTACATAATATTCCGGAAGGAATGGCGGTAGGTGTTGTGTTTGCGGGATTGCTTTCTGAAAACAGCAATATTACCTTGGCTGGTGCCCTGGCCTTGTCCGTTGGAATTGCAATTCAGAATATACCGGAGGGTGCGATTATTTCCCTGCCTCTTAGAAGCGAAGGCGTCACTAAGAAAAAAGCCTTTTCCTATGGAATGATTTCAGGAATTGTGGAACCAATTGCATCAGGGGTTACCATTCTTTTAATGGGAATTTTACAACCAATCCTTCCTTATCTTCTGGCATTTGCAGCAGGGGCTATGATATATGTGGTGGTGGAGGAACTTTTACCGGAAGCCTCCGAGGGAGAACATAGTAATATTACTACCATTGGCTTTGCTGTAGGATTTTTGATTATGATGGTTTTGGATGTGGCACTAGGCTAGAAGGGGTTAAACTTTCGGTTAATATGGATAGCCGACCTCCTGAAGTTAGAATTCTAACTTTGGGAGGTCGTTTTTTCGTGAGATTTTTGGAGGAAATGTCCAATTAAGAAACGTTGCATTTTAAAAGGAAATCCGTTATACTAACCATAACAAACAAGAGGGATTTTGGAAGGATGTGAATAGGAATGACGGATACGAAAAACAAAGCCGATATAAAAAATATGACGGATACGAAAATTACGGAGAATACGAAAATTACAGAGAATACGAAAACTACAGAGAATACGGAGAATACAACCAATACAAGAAAACTGAAAACGGAAGAAAGAGGTATAAATACAGCAAATCTAACCAATACAGTAGGGATTGGAATTCAGGATTTTTTGAAATTGCGTGAGAATCATAATTTCTATATCGATAAAACTTCATTCATTAAGGAATGGTGGGAAAGTGGCGATGATGTAACTTTAATTACCCGCCCACGTCGTTTTGGTAAAACCCTGAATATGTCTATGATGGAAGAATTTTTTTCTGTGGATTATGCAGACAGGGGAGATTTGTTTGAAGGGCTTTATATCTGGGAAGAAGAAAAATATCGGAATCTTCAGGGTACTTATCCGGTGATTAGCCTTTCTTTTGCAAGGGTAAAAGAAACGGACTTTGAATCTACCAAAAGACGAATCATTGAATTGCTGATGCTTCAGTTTGAAAAATATGCTTTTTTAACAGAAAGTGATAAATTGTCCCAAAATGAAAAGGAATATGTAAGCCGGATGGCAAGGGAAATGGATGCTTTTGAGGCTTGTTCATCACTGCACCGTTTGTCAGATGTTCTATTCCGTCATTATGGGAAAAAGGTCATCCTCCTTCTTGACGAGTATGACACCCCGATGCAGGAAGCCTATGTAAATGGATTCTGGGATGAGATGGTGGCTTTTATCAGAAGTCTCTTTAATGCTACCTTTAAGACCAATCCTTATATGGGCCGGGGCATTATGACCGGAATCACCAGAGTTTCGAAAGAGTCGGTTTTCTCAGACTTAAACAACCTTGAAGTAGTAACCACCACATCAAATAAATACGCCACATCCTTTGGATTCACAGAAGAAGAAGTGTTTGCAGCACTAGATGCAGTGGGAATGGGAGAAGAAAAGGAAAAAGTCAAGAAATGGTATGATGGTTTCGTATTTGGAAAACACAGGGATATTTATAATCCATGGTCCATTCTTAACTTTTTAAATAAAGGTGAATATGAAACCTATTGGGCCAATACCAGTTCCAACAGTCTGGTGGGAAAGCTGATTCGGGAGGGAAATGGTACCATAAAGAAGCAGTTTGAAGAGTTGCTTTTAGGAAACCATTTGCAGGTTGCCATCGATGAACAAATCGTATATAACCAGTTGAATGATAATGAAGAAGCAGTTTGGAGCCTGTTGGTGGCAAGCGGTTATTTAAAGATACTGGATTATGATCGAATGGAAAATCTTGAACCGGAGGAAGAACCTTGTTACGAACTGGCAGTGACCAATCGTGAAGTGCAAGTTATGTTTGCCGGTATGGTAAAATCCTGGTTTAAGAAAGACAAGCAAAATTATAATGAATTTATAAAGGCGATGCTGATGCAGGATGTGGATGCCATGAATGAATATATGAATCAGATGAGCCTTGAACTGTTCAGTAGTTTTGATACCGGAAAACGGGCATCAAAAAAGGCGCAGCCGGAACGGTTTTATCATGGATTTGTATTAGGGTTAATGGTAGATTTTCGAAAGGAATACATCGTGACTTCTAATAGGGAAAGTGGTTTTGGCAGATATGATGTTGTAATGGAGCCAAAGAATCCGGAAAAAAATCCGGCGATTATTTTGGAATTTAAGGTATTTAACACCAAAAGAGAAGCGTCTTTAGAGGAAACAGCCCAGGCAGCACTTGCCCAGATAGAGGAAAAACAATACGATGCAGCCCTGCTTGCAAAAGGCATACCGGAAGACAGGATATATAAATATGGTTTTGCCTTTGAAGGGAAAACTGTGCTGATTGAGAAGGCATAAGATCATAAAAAAATATGGTATTCTTTCTCGAAAGAATTGCCTCGTCATAACAAGAAAATTATGGTAAAATTTTACACCACTGAAAAGCAAGAACCTTTGTAATTCAACAGCGTTTTACAAAGGTTCTTTTTTACGTAAAAATAGTATTATTTTGAAAAATATCTAAAGAAGGTATTGGGTGTAACAATAACGACACTGAGATTGTGGTGATTTGAAAAAGCAGTTTTATTCGATAGATAAAACCTGATAACCTTCTTCTTCCACTGCGTTCTTTAAGGCTTCGTCAGCAACCTCGCAAGAAAGGGTAAGTGTTGCAGTTGCGGCAGTGTGATCTGCCACCGCTTCCTCCACACCTTGGATTGCTTCAAGAGCTTTTTTTACGTGTTTTTCACAATGTCCACACATCATTCCTTCAATTTTCATCACTTTTTTCATTGTTTTTATCTCCTTTTTGATTGGTTGGGGTTGATTGGTTTTGATTTTTACTAAGTTAAGCCGCAAGGCATTCGTAACCACGCAAAAGCTGGAAAGGCTCATGGCGGCTGCACCAAACATCGGGTTTAAAGTCCATCCGAAGATTGGAATAAATAAGCCGGCAGCAAGAGGTATGCCGAGAGTATTGTAGAAGAATGCCCAAAACAGATTCTGGTGAATATTTCGCAGGGCTGCACGGCTCAAACGGACAGCAGCAGGTACATCTGCAAGACTGCTTTTCACAAGAACAATATCTGCCGAATCGATTGCGATGTCGGAACCTGCACCGATTGCGATACCAACATCAGCCCTTGTCAGTGCAGGAGCATCGTTAATTCCGTCACCCACCATTGCCACTTTTCCCTTCTTTTGAAGCTCACGGATGACGTTTTCTTTGCCATCGGGCAGGACGCCTGCCACAACCTCATCGACACCAACCTGAGCTCCGATCGCTTCTGCTGTATGCTTGTTATCCCCTGTCAGCATTACCACCTTTATGCCCATTGCTTTCAAATCATGAATGGCATCCCGGCTGTCTTCTTTGATGGTATCTGCCACTGCAATGATTCCGATGAATTTACCATCATAGGCGAAAAATAGTGGTGTTTTGCCCTGAGAGGACAGGGTATCAGCAGTCTTAGCAATATTTTCAGGAACTGCAATCTGCTCATTCATAAAGCGCAGGTTTCCGCCTAGCAGATTTTTTCCATCAAGTTTTGCCAAAAGTCCGTTGCCGGGAAGAATCTGAAAATCAGTCACTTCTTTTAGTGGAATCGCTTTTTCCTTGGCTGACTTTCGAACAGCTTCCGCAAGTGGATGTTCACTGTTTTTTTCAAGGGATGCTGCATTTTTAAGTAGTTCAGTTTCTGTTACACCGTCCATTGGAATAATATCCGTTACAGTCGGGTGACCACTGGTAATGGTTCCGGTTTTATCAAGAGCAATGGTACGGATTTTTCCTGCCATTTCAAGGGAGGTGGCATTTTTGAAAAGAATACCGTTTTTTGCCCCCATTCCCGTTCCTACCATGATTGCAACAGGAGTCGCAAGACCTAATGCACAAGGGCAGCTGATAACAAGAACGGAAATACCTCTTGCTAATGCGAAGCCGATTTCTTCGCCTGCCATCAGCCACACAATCGTAGTGACAGTTGCAATGGCGATGATAACAGGTACAAACACGCCGGATACTTTATCGGCAATTTTTGCGATGGGGGCCTTAGTTGCAGATGCGTCACTTACCATTTTGATAATCTGGGAAAGTGTGGTGTCTTCACCGACTCTTATGGCTTCACAACGTAGCACTCCGGACTGGTTTAGTGTTCCGGAAGAAACGCTATCGCCTTTTTCTTTATCAACAGGAACACTTTCTCCTGTCAGGGCAGCTTCGTTGACGGCACTGTATCCATCTATTACCTTTCCATCCACGGGAATGGTTTCGCCGGGGCGGACAATCAATATATCTTTGCACTGAACCTGTTCTATGGGAATTATGGTTTCCATTCCGTCACGAATCACCACGGCATTTTTCGGTGACAGCTTCATAAGTGCTTCTAAAGCATCGGTGGTTTTTCCTTTTGCTTTGGCTTCTAACATTTTACCCACTGTAATTAAGGTTAATATGGTTCCGGCTGACTCAAAATATAATTCGTGCAAGTTATGCTTTGCCATCAGGATATCCCCAAGATACATGGCATCCGACATAACAAAAAGCATATAAGTGCTATATAAGAATGCAGCAGCAGAGCCAATGGCTACTAATGTATCCATATTGGGTGCACGATGGATAAGGCCTTTCATTCCACTAATAAAGAACTTCTGGTTGATTACCATAATGATTACAGTAAGTATAAGTTCGAGAAGACCGATCATAAGTGGATTCCGGCTGATGATTTCCGGTAACGGGAAGTTCCACATAACATGCCCCATGGAAATATACATTAGAATCACAAGGATAGTGATGGAAGAAACCAGACGGGCAACCAGTGTTTTCTCGTTTTTTTCCGTTCCACTTGCTTCTTTGGCTGATATTTCCTTTTGAGGTGAGTCAAGTGCTGCACCATACCCTGCCTTAACAACTGCGTCAATCACCGTTTCAGGAGAAACACTTCCCTCTACAGTCATAGAATTTGTCAGCAGATT
>JAFPAZ010000151.1 GCA_017390645.1 Lachnospiraceae bacterium | reverse complement strand
ATCATAGCAGATAAACATGCCAATATGAAAATTTTTCAAAGTAAAACCGGTAATCTCATTTCCCGCTTCAAAATACAAGCTTTCCTTACCGTAGGAAAAAGGATGTATTTTCGTATATTCCGTCAAAACTTCTCCATCCTTTACCACACAAAACTGGTTCCTTCCCCGGTTATTAGCCCTTTTTACATAACCAAATCCAATGCAAATCTGGAATTCCTTCGATAACTCTTTAAAAAAGGAAACTGTTTCTCCTTTTTCTTCCCATGTCTTTTCCACTTCCATGCTAAAACCGGTTAGCGTCATTTCCGGAAAAACCAAAAGTTCAACTCCTTGCCCGGAAGCTTCCTGAACCATCTTTCTTACCTTTTTTCGGTTCGCTTCTTTCTCTTCCCAAACCATATCCAATTGCCCTAATCCAATTTTTAATCTGCTATCTGACATTATCCACACCAAACCTTATTAAACCTATGTTATTTTTCTGATAATTCTTTTAATACCTCATGAACATTTGTAAAAGTGGAATCTGTAAAAAATAATATTTTATTCTTGTTATCTTCGTTTTTTAAATCAATTTCGTTTAATCCTACTACTTTTAACAAACTCCACTCCCCATTCTCAATTACCACCTCATAACGCTCTGCAATTTTTAAAATCGAATTTCCATCTCCTTTCGCATAATCCGGAACATATTGCTTCAATCTGTCTTGTACTTTATCTTTATCTGATGGTAATACAATTGGTGGTGCACATTTTTCAAAATGCAACAAAAAGAAATATTCAATACACCCTTTTGTCATAAGCAAACGTACTTTGATTTCATGATTCAGCTTTCTCAGCCAACGTATATCTTTTAAATATTCTTCCCATTTTACCCGTAATTCTACTTCCGTATCAAATACAAACCAAATTTCACTCACTTCTTCAGAGATTGCTTTATATTTCGGATTTTTCTGAAAAGCCGCTACTGCCTTAGAAAACAATCCTTTTTGTTTATGTATGATTACATTTGCTTTTTCTTGGAATTCCTGCTTAACAAATTTAAAGTACTCCTGCTCACTTTCCCCTTCCCAAAAGACAAAAATCACAGAACTTCTTTCCCTCTTTTTTATTTTTCGTGCCATGCTACTCCTCCATAATATGCGGAATGGCCCCATATTTTCCCAAAATATAAGACTTATAAATATTCTCATCTTTACGTGGTGAAAAATCGGCTAGGGAATACAATTCAGACACTCCAGTTTTCTTATTCTTATCTACGAAATAAATCTGGTCACGACGAAGTAGTTCCCTTCCCATAATTTCGGTACTATGTGTAGTAAAAATCATCTGTGCTCCATGTTGATTTTTTTCTCCCTGAAAAAGTCCAATTAAATATTCCACCAATAAAGGATGTAATTCTTTTTCAATTTCATCTACCAATACAACACCACCGACCCTCAGCGCATTTTCAATAGCCGGATACAATGCCATTAATTTTCTCGTTCCATCGGATTCATCACTTAACCCCATAGAAAATTCTTTTCCCTCACCAGATTTTGTTACTCCACTATGAAACGATGTAGCTTTCACTTCACTATATTGCAATTTTCCTTCCGCTTCATTTGGTCCACTTTCTAACGCCTGCTTAAAATTAGAAAATGCCTTTTTTATTTGCAATTTTACATCTTCCCCAATATCTTCAGGTAATTCCCCTAAATCCGATATTTCCAGATTATTAATTTCAAATTTCATATCACAAATACCTATATCAGCAATTTTAGCCACAGATACAATTGTTTTCAACATCTCACTATCTTCGCGATTGGATAGCAAACTCTTTCCTATGTCCACAAAATCCCTTGCAAAAAAAATCTGATTTCGAAACCAACCCATTGCTTCAATACAAGGAGCGTAATTCATGGTGCAGGCAATGGCAAAAAACAACTGATTTCCTGCTACCGCCCCTTTTATCAATTCCTTCATTTTTTTCTCACTATTAGACACAAAATGGTATTCTTGATAATTTCGTTCAAAAACATTTACTTTCTGACCTTTTGGATAGCTGTACAGATACTCCTTTACAACCTCTTTTTTGGTTGCCTGAAATCCATAAATATATTTTTTATTCTTATATACATACTCAAATTCAAAAGAGGTCGGATTATCCTTCGAATAATCATCCAACTCAAAAGGACGTACCGGTATCTCAGCAGTTTCATGCTGAGTCCGTTGCGCATTTGTTATAAACTGTACTGCCAGCCAAAATGAACGGATCAGATTACTTTTTCCCCCACCGTTTTTCCCATAAATCGCAACATTAGGTAAGTAGTTATCTTTCTTATACTCCAATAAACATTCTTTATATTCGTTAAAGGATGCTGCTTCCATATCTAACACAATTTCTTCCCGGAAAGAACGATAATTTGATGTTTTAAAACGTAAAAGCATTGCTACCCACTCCTATTTTTATTCTTAAAGATAAATTAACACAAATAATTTTAAAATTCAATGGTTTTTTGTGAATATTTCACTTTTTTAAGGGCAATTTCTCGTTTGCACAATGATCCAAACTTGTCTTTCGTCCACATAACAGCATGAATCAAAAATTGGTTTTCATTTCAAAAGGCTACCTTCTTATGTTTAACTATCCTCATAGTCATACGCCCATGCTAACATAAAAAATATGATCATTTTAGCTTTAGCCTGATATTATTTTGAACTTTGGTGCAGAGCAATTACTGTTCACAAGTGAACAGTAACTAAAGCACACAACATATGCAATGAAAGCATCAACCTTTGCCGCACCAAAGTACAAAATTCGTTCATTTTATTTTATCGGTACTTTCCAATCACACTTAATTCTTCTTCAATTCTTAGCAACTGATTATATTTTGCCACACGCTCACTTCTGCAAGGGGCACCTGTCTTTATCTGTCCCGCATTCACGGCCACTGCCAAATCTGCAATAAAAGTATCCTCTGTTTCACCGCTTCGATGAGAAATAATGGTGCGATATCCGTTTTTGTGTGCAAGTTCAATGGCTTCCATGGCCTCCGTTACAGTTCCAATCTGATTTACCTTTACCAACACTGCATTGGCAACTTTCTCTTCAATTCCCTGTCTGATTCTTTTCGGATTGGTCACAAACAAATCGTCTCCTACTAATTGCACCTTACTTCCAAGACGTTCCGTCAGTTTCCGGAATCCTTCCCAATCATCCTCTCTTAGGCCGTCTTCAATAGAAACCAAAGGATAGGTATTGACCAATTCTTCATATAAATCAATCATTTCCTCCGTAGTGCGGACCACAGCAGCAGACTTCGTATCCGGAAGACCGACAGGATCCACTCCGTTTTCCTTTGCCTTCATTTTACTTTCCCCCGGAAAATAATAAAGCCCACTGTCTTCCTGATAAAGTTCACTAGCAGCTGCATCCATGGCAAATACAACATCTGTTCCAGGCTGGTATCCAGCCTCTGTACAGGCTTTCATTAAATACTCAAAGACTTCCTTGGCGTCTTTTAAATCCGGCGCAAATCCACCTTCGTCCCCTACCGCTGTAACGTGTCCATCCTTCTTTAACAATTCCTTCAACTTATGATAAATTTCAGAAGCCATTCGTAACGCCT
>JAFPAZ010000150.1 GCA_017390645.1 Lachnospiraceae bacterium | reverse complement strand
GGACTGAAAATCCTCGTGTCACTGGTTCGATTCCGGTTCTGGGCACTGAACTGAATATGCGGGTGTAGTTCAATGGTAGAACACCAGCCTTCCAAGCTGGATACGTGGGTTCGATTCCCATCACCCGCTTTATGCGCGAGTGGCTCAGCGGTGGAGCACCTCCTTGCCAAGGAGGGGGTCGCGGGTTCGATCCCCGTCTCGCGCTTTTATTTTTCCCCAATACTTAGTTTAGGTATTGGGGATTTTTTTACATTATCTAAAAATTTTTAAGAGTCAGAAAGAGGACGCAGCAAGAATACAAATGTCAGAAAAATATATTAGTAAGCGGATGAATGGAGAAATAACTTGGAAATTACCTTGATTGTGGCTGAGTGTTACATTTGCGTGTTTACTTTTTGGGAATTTTAAAGATTCCAAGTTTCGGTGGTCGGTAAGTGAACAATAGAAACAACAGCAGAAACAAAAAAACCAGAAAGTTAAAATAAGGTTTAAGCTTCATAAGCCAGGCATTTCTTTTCGGATGCTTCTGCTTGAGATTCTGGTGTTCAGAATCGGCAGGATGGTCTTTTGAAAGAGAATAAAAGCACAAAAATGCTAAAAATACACTGACATAAAAGGTAAGGATATCTAAAAAAGTCAGATTAAATCCTAAAATACCGGAATAAGAATAAAACAATACCGGAATAAGCCATGTTCCAACAAGAATGGACAAGGGATAAGTTGAGGAACTTAAGGGGTAAGCTTTTTCAAGTTTCTTATAAGTAAGCACATAGTAAAGAAGCATTGGGAAAAAAAGTAGTTTCATATGTTCCCACGTAGATTCGTTCACAGAAGAAAAGAATCCAACGATGGGATTTTGACCGCTCCATTCGTAAAAGAAGTGAGCCAGTGTCCCTAAAATGGAAACAAAGAAAAATCCATAAACACAGTAGCGAAGCAAAGAATGTTTTATAATGTGTTGTTTCATAGCACCCTCCGGTCAAACATCGTAGATATAGGACGGTAATTTAAAAATGAATGAAACATTATATTGAGTGATTCTAATGAAATAAATACATAAGAATTACTTTCGTATAAACCATGATAATTTTGTAATTACCTATAGGATATGAAAAAAGAAATAAAATATTCAAAAAAGGAATCATCTAGGATAAAGTAAAAAGAAACTACATTCATTGGTGTATTTTTTCTTGACATTTTGAAACCAGGGTGCTATCCTAATAAAAGATTTAATATGTGAAAGCGATGATAAGAAGGAGTACACATTCCCTAACATCACAGAGAGAAGGCAGTGGTGGGAGCCTTTATGATAGAAGTGTGGAAGCAGTCTTTGAGCATTGGAGCCCAAAAGGGAACTGAGTAGGTTTCAACGGATTCCTCCGTTATAAGGAAGCTGTATGATAGTACAGAGATGAGTGCAGAAGAAATTCTGAATTTAGGTGGTAACACGGAGATATTCGCCCTAAGCTGTTTGGCTTTGGGCGTTTTTTAAATTGTGGAAAGTGAGGTCGTTAAAATGAGAACTTTTGAAAAGTCGTCAAAATTAGATAATGTTTGTTATGATATTCGTGGCCCGGTTATGGACGAAGCAAACCGTATGATTGCACAGGGAATCGAGGTTTTAAAATTAAACATCGGAAATCCGGCACCATTCCACTTTGATGCACCGGATGAAATCATTAATGATATGATTTATAATCTGAGAGCCTCCCAGGGTTATTCGGATTCTAAGGGTATTTTCTCAGCAAGAAAAGCCATTATGCAATATTGTCAGTTAAAGAAAATCCCGAATGTAGGAATTGATGATATTTATACCGGAAATGGTGTCAGTGAACTGATTTCCATGTCCATGCATGCATTGTTGAATAATGGAGATGAAGTGTTGGTACCAGCACCGGATTATCCACTTTGGACTTCTTCCGTTGTGTTAGCAGGAGGAAAGGCCGTTCATTATGTATGTGATGAGCAGGCAAACTGGTATCCGGATGTGGAAGATATTAAGAATAAAATCACACCAAATACCAAAGCCATTGTTATTATCAATCCAAACAATCCTACCGGTGTGTTATATCCGAAGGAAGTATTGATGGATATTGTTAAGGTGGCAAGAGAACATGAGTTAATCATTTTTGCAGATGAAATTTATGACCGTCTGGTGATGGACGGATTAGAACATACTTCCATTGCATCTTTGGCACCGGATATGTTCATGGTGACTTTTAACGGATTATCCAAATCCCACCGTGTAGCAGGTTTTAGAAGCGGATGGATGAGTTTATCCGGTGATAAGACAAAGGTAAAAGGTTACATAGAAGGATTAAATATGTTATCCACCATGCGTCTTTGCTCTAATGTACCGGCTCAGGCCATTATCCAGACTGCCTTAGGTGGGTATCAGAGTGCGGATGAGTTACTACTTCCGGGTGGAAGAATTTACGAACAAAGAGAATTTATTTACAAGGCATTGTGTGACATTCCTGGTATCAGCGTGGTAAAACCACAGGCTGCATTTTATATTTTCCCTAAATTGGATACAGAAAAATTCAAAATCAAGAGTGATGAAAAATTTGCTTATGATTTATTAAGAGAAAAGAAGATTTTAGTAACTCATGGTACCGGTTTTAACTGGGGCGAACCAAACCACTTCCGTATCGTATATTTACCAAATGTAGACCAGTTAAAGGTGGCAACCACAAGATTAGCAGACTTTTTGGAAACCTATCAGCAGGAAAATTAGGTCCCATTGATTCGTGCTATATAAATGTAATAACGTATCATTATAGTGTTGCGTTTCCATCTGTTTCATGGAAGTAGAAGGATCAATATACTGAAAACGTAACAGAATATCAAACTCTCCAAATAGGCAGTGACTTGCCTGTTTGGGGAGTATTTTATGTTGTTGCTAAGAAGTGGGAGCGCAACATACGCAATCATTCACAGGTTCTAGGAGAAAATACATTTTGTCCCAATATTAAAAAGGAGCAATGAATATGAAAATTATTTTAGCTGCCATCAATGCAAAATACATTCATTCCAATCTGGCAATCTATACGTTGACTGCCAGCACCCCTTATCCCGTAGAGAAGAAAGAATATACCATAAATCAGCTGGAGCAGGAAATTTTGATGGATTTATACCGTGAAAAACCCGATGTTCTGGCATTTAGTGTTTATATCTGGAATGTTTCCATGGTACTTTCTTTAAGTAAAGAAATAAAGAAACTCCTTCCGGATTGCAGCATTATTGTGGGTGGACCGGAAGTAAGTTATGAAATGGAGACATTTTTAAAGGAGAATCCGCAGATTGACTTGATTCTTTATTCAGAGGGGGAACGTGCTTTTTGTAAAGTAGTGGAAGCCTATGTTAAGGAAGATTTAAAGGAAGTAATAAAGAATCAAAATGAGGAAATGAAAAACCGAAGAGAAGTCATAAAAAATATAGAATCCATTGCCTATCGGGAAGGGAGTAAGGTAATTGTAAATCCTGTAAGTTCTCTTATGGATATGAATCAGATTCCCTTTGTTTATGAGAAAATGGAGGATTTTAAACATAAGATTATTTATTATGAAAGCAGCAGGGGCTGCCCGTTTTCTTGTAGTTACTGCCTGTCCTCCATTGATAAGAAGGTACGTTTCCGCGATGTGGAGGTGGTGAAAAGGGAATTGCAATTTTTCTTAGATCAAAAAGTTCCTCAAGTTAAGTTTGTAGACAGAACCTTTAACTGCAATCATAAACATGCCATGGAAATCTGGGAGTATATTCAAAGTCATGATAACGGGATTACCAACTTTCATTTTGAAATTGCCGCAGACCTGCTTACCAAAGAGGAATTAGAGATTTTAAAGAAAATGAGGCCGGGACTGGTGCAGTTAGAAATTGGGGTTCAGTCTACCAATGAGAAAACCATTGAAGAAATTAACCGGAAAATGGATTTAGAGAAAGTGAAAGAAAATGTAAAAACAGTCCGTTCCTATGAAAACATTCATCAGCATTTGGATTTGATTGCAGGACTTCCTTTTGAAGATTATGAAACTTTTAAAACTTCCTTTCATGAGGTGTATCGCATGGAGCCGGATCAGCTTCAGTTGGGATTTTTAAAGGTATTAAAGGGTTCTAAAATGTTTGAAAACAGGGAAGAATATGGACTTATTTATCAGGACAAGGCTCCGTATGAGGTGTTTTGCACCAACTGGATTTCTTATGATGAAATCATCCGGTTAAAGCAGGTGGAAGAAGTGTTGGAGTTATATTATAACAGCAGCCAGTTTAAACTGACGCTTGCTTATTTGTTGCATTTTTGGGAAACTCCATTTTCTTTCTATGAGCAGC
>JAFPAZ010000149.1 GCA_017390645.1 Lachnospiraceae bacterium | reverse complement strand
TCAATACAGGATATTAAAATTACAGGATTTATTGGAAAGCCTCATATCTGCAGAGGAAATCGTACCTATGAAACTTATTTTTTAAATCATCGTTATATAAAAAGTAAAGTGGTTACGGCGGCTGTGGAAGAAGCGTATAAATCTTTTGTTACCTTGCATAAATATCCCTTTCTTGTCATAAACATCGAAATGCTTCCTGCAAATGTAGATGTAAACGTACATCCTACGAAAATGGAAGTAAGATTTAAAAAAGAAGATGAAATCTATGCATTTTTAGTAGAGGAAATTAAGAAGGCCCTTCTTCAAAAAGAATTAATACCAAATGTGACTTTGGGAAAAGAAACGAGAAAAAACCAGGATGAAAATCCAATGAAAAAATCTTCCATGGAAAAATTCCCGGAACCTTTTGAAATAAAACGAAAGAAAGAATTGGAAGAAAAACGGAAGAAAGAATTAGAAGATGTCAGTGCTTTGGAGGTAATTACAGATTCAAATCAAAAAAAGACATTGGAAGTGAAAGAAACATCTGCTTATGGAAATAATGAGAATAATGAGAAAAATGTTTTCACTTCAAGTAAGAATTTTAGTATACAGAAAGAGGAAATGAAATCATCCCCAAATGTTTCACCAAATTCCCAAACGGAATACTCTGAAACAAAAGAGGGGTTATCCGGTTCCAAAGAAAATATTAAGGAATCTGTAATAGCTGAAGAACAACCGAAGGAACATGACGTGAATGCTTCTGTTCACGCTGAAGCGAAAATTCCGGAAGAAAAAAATGGACAAAAACAGATAACGGAACAAATAACCTTATTCGATGCGAAATTATTGTCAGAAGAGGCAAAGCCAAGGCATCGCCTGATAGGTCAGTTGTTTGCTACTTATTGGTTAATAGAATTTGAAGATAAATTTTTTATGATGGATCAGCATGCTGCCCATGAAAAGGTAATGTTTGAAACATTCATAAACCAGTTTAAAAACAAAGAATTTCTCCAGCAAAGATTAGAGCCTCCTATGGTAATTTCTTTAACACCAAAGGAAATTGATATTTTAAATCGATATCTTGACACTTTTTACCAACTCGGATTTGTTGTGGAGGAATTTGGTGGAAATGAATATGTGGTTCGTGCAGTTCCAAGTAATATGTATCAGTTAAATGACAAACAGTTATTTCTTGCCTTACTGGATTCTTTAGTAGAAGATATCGGAAAGAATACTCCGGATCTAGTCTTTTATAAAATTGCCACTATGGCTTGTAAGGCAGCAGTGAAAGGAAATCAGAAATTATCTTTTGCAGAGGCAGATCAGCTGGTAACAGATTTACTAAAATTAGAAAATCCTTACACCTGTCCTCATGGAAGACCTACGATTGTTTCCATGACAAAATCTGATATAGAAAGGAAATTTAAGCGTATTATATAATGAAACAGCCCTTAATTATTATTACAGGTCCTACGGCAGTGGGAAAAACAGAAGCATCGATATTATTGGCAAAGAGAATCAATGGTGAAATTATTTCAGCGGATTCTATGCAGGTATATAAAGGAATGGACATTGGTACTGCTAAAATTACAAAGGATGAAATGATGGGAGTTCCGCATCACCTGATTGACATTTTATCTCCACAACAGGAATTTAATGTATATACCTTTCAGCAATTGGCAAAGGCAGCGGCAGATGATATCTGTAGCAGGGGAAAAATTCCTATTTTGACTGGGGGAACCGGATTTTATATTCAGGCATTATTATATGGTATTTCTTTCAAAGAAGAAGAAAATACTTACCGCCTGGAATTAGAAAAATTATTGCAGGAAAAAGGAAATTTGTACCTTCATTCCATGTTAAAAGAATTAGACCCTGTATCTGCTGATATTATTCATCCTAATAATGTAAAAAGAGTCATCCGTGCGTTGGAATTTTATCAGGAAACAGGTGAACCTATTTCAAAGCATAACGAAACAGAAAGACAAAAAGAATCCCAGTTTCAATCAGTTTATTTTGTTCTTCATATGCCAAGGGAGCAATTATATGAAAGAATCAATATAAGAGTGGATAAAATGTTGGAGGATGGACTGATAAAAGAGGTTTTATCCTTGAAAGAGATGGGAATAAAGAAAAATATGACTTCCATGCAGGGAATTGGATATAAAGAAGTCTTGGATTATTTAAATGGAGAAACTTCATATGAGGATATGGTATATCTTTTAAAAAGAGATACCAGACATTTTGCGAAACGTCAGCTAACATGGTTTAAACGAGAAAAAGATGTTATCTGGATGGACAAAACCCATTATAGAAGTGCTTCTGAATTATCGGATGATTTGTTACGGATTGCAAAAGAAAAACTTTCATTAGAGTAGCTACAAAAAACAAATGATCCATCAGATTGAAAGTTTTAAACTTCGAAAAAAGAGGAAAAAAGATACAAAGGAAAGGTAGAGAAAATGGATTCAAAAAAATCAATGTATGAATCATTGGGTATCAACGAAAAAGTATATCATTTTTGTGTAGAAATAGAAAAAAGTTTAAAAGGAAGATTTGAAGAAATAGATTCTATTTGTGAGCAAAATCAGTTAAAAGTTATCAAGGCTATGCAAGAGGCAAGATTGTCGGAAGCACATTTATCCGGAACTACCGGATATGGATATAATGATTTAGGGAGAGAAGCCATTGAAAAAATTTATGCAACCATATTTAAGACGGAAGATGCTTTAGTTCGTCCACAGATTACTTGTGGTACCCATGCGCTTCATCTGGCTCTTGCTGCAAATCTGCGGCCGGGGGATGAGCTTTTAGCACCTGTCGGAAAACCTTATGATACGTTAGAAGAAGTCATTGGAATCAGGGAATCAAAAGGTTCCTTAAAAGAATACGGAATTTCCTACCGTCAGGTTGACCTATTGGAAGATGGAAGTTTTAACTATGAAGAAATTAAAAAAGCAATCCATTCCAAAACAAAAATGGTTGCCATTCAGCGTTCGAAAGGCTATCAGACCAGACCAACGTTCAGTGTAAAAAAGATAGGGGAATTAATTACATTTTTGAGAAACGAAAAACCAGATCTGATTATTATGGTAGATAATTGTTACGGAGAATTTGTAGAGCTTATGGAACCTTCGGAAGTGGGAGCAGATATGGTGGTAGGTTCCTTGATTAAAAACCCTGGCGGTGGTCTTGCACCGGTTGGCGGTTACATTTGTGGAAAAAAAGAATACATTGAAAATTGTTCTTATCGGTTGACTTCCCCTGGGCTTGGAAAAGAAGTAGGAGCAACCTTGGGAGTTAACGGATTATTTCTACAAGGCTTATTTTTAGCCCCTCAGGTAGTAGCCAGTGCATTAAAAGGTGCCATCTTTGCTGCAAATATCTATGAAAAGTTAGGGTATCGGGTAATTCCAAACAGTACAGAAAGCAGACATGACATTATTCAGGCGGTTGAATTTGGTAATCCTGAAGCAGTCATTGCATTTTGCAAGGGGATACAGGCAGCAGCACCGGTAGATAGTTTTGTAGAACCGGAACCATGGGATATGCCTGGGTACGACAGTCAGGTAATTATGGCAGCAGGCGCATTTGTATCCGGTTCTTCCATTGAACTTAGTGCAGATGCACCAATTAAACCTCCTTATGCTGTTTATTTTCAAGGTGGCTTAACTTATCCTCATGCTAAATTTGGTATTATGATGAGCTTACAAAAAGTGATGGAAATATCAGATAATTCATTATTGTGTGAACAATAACAACGTTACTCGATGAACAGTAACGTAACAACTATTTATCTATTTCATACTATACAAAAAAAAAGATTTGTGCTAAACTCAAACTAGTTTAATGGTATGTGTTCTAAGTTTAGAGAAATGAAGGGATGATATAATATGGCTTCGACAAGTGGAAAGAATAATTGGGCATGCTTTCTTATGATGCTTTCAGGCATTGTTTTAGGAGGATTTATTGGATATTTAACAAAAGATATCAGTTTTTTAAGCTGGCTGAATTACGGGCAGACTTTTGGTTTGGAACAACCGATAGTATTAAATCTTGGAATTATGGTATTAACCTTTGGGTTAACCATAAACATTTCCGTTGCCAGTATCATAGGGGTTGTTGTTGCAATTATACTTTATAAGAAGCTATAAAATTCTCCCTATGGAGGAATATGAACAAAATTAATACAAATCAATTACCTGTTTGGGAACAGCCTTATGAAAAGTGTGAAAAATATGGTGTATCTGCTCTAAGTGATGTTGATTTGCTGGCAGTAATTATCAGAAATGGTACAAAGGAATTAAATTCCATTGATTTATCCAGAAAATTATTAGACAGTCATCCTGTTCATAAAGGCCTGTTGGGACTTTCCCGTTTGTCTTTAGAGGAGTTAATGGAAATCAAAGGAATAGGAAAAGTGAAAGCGATTCAGATTCTTTGTATTTTAGAATTGTCAAAAAGACTTTCAAAAAGGAATTTTGAAACTTTTCTTACCATGGATTCTCCCAAAAGCATTGCGGATTATTACATGGAAGATATGCGTCATATGGAACGGGAAGAGATCTTTCTTTTAATTTTTAATGGAAAACATAAATTGATAAAATCTCTCCCTATATCACGAGGAACTGTAAATTCATCCATTACAACACCTAGGGAGATATTAACACTGGCATTACGATATGAAGCAGTATATATCGTCCTGCTCCATAATCATCCGTCAGGGGATGCAACTGAGAGCAGCAGTGACATAAAATTTACTAATGATATCAATAATGCCTGTAAATTAATTGGAATTGAATTATCTGATCATATTATTATCGGTGATCATTGTTATACCAGCCTGAAAGAAAAAGGATACTTATAAGGGAAACTGAGGGATTATTATGCAAGATGAAAAATTTGAAATTCCACATAAATACTTATTGTGCGGACTTACCGTTCTTTGCTTTTTGTTTATTAT
>JAFPAZ010000016.1 GCA_017390645.1 Lachnospiraceae bacterium | reverse complement strand
ATGAAAGTTCTGACCGCTAATGAAGTGCTGGTAAACCGTATAACAATAGGAAAATATATTAAGCACCTATGTAATGCATTTATATTCTATGTCATTAACTGCTATCTTGATAAAATGAAAAAGATATGTTTAATCAACAGAATAAAAAGATTCAATATTGTGAGCAAACAGTCGATGGCTTGACTTAAAAATGGTTTTAATCATAGAGAACCGTTGCATTAAAAAAGGAAATCCGTTATACTAATCCTAAAAATAAGGGGGATTTTGAAAGGGTGTGAACAGATATGGAGAATACGAAAAATTTAGCAGATACAAAAATTACAAGAAGTACCATAAATACAGCAAATCTAACCAATACCGTAGGAATCGGAATACAGGATTTTTTAGAATTGCGTGAGAGTCATAATTTTTATATTGATAAAACCTCATTTATTAAGGAATGGTGGGAAAGTAACGACAGCGTAACCTTAATTACACGTCCTCGTCGTTTTGGAAAAACCCTGAATATGTCCATGGTAGAAAAATTTTTCTCTGTAGATTATGCAGGAAGGGGAGATTTATTCGAAGGACTTTCCATCTGGGAAGAAGAAAAATACCGGAATCTTCAGGGGACTTATCCGGTTATCAGTCTTTCTTTTGCAAGGATAAAAGAAACGGATTATGAAACTACAAAAGAAAAAATTTTTCAGGTATTAACGAATTTATATATCAAATATTCTTTTGTACGGAACAGTGATGCATTAATCGATGCAGACAGATTGTTTTTTGACCGTATATTGAATTTTGAAATGAAAGACAGTGATGCTACTTCCGCTCTCTATCAGTTATCAGATTATCTGTACCGGTATTATGGTAAAAAGCCAATCATTCTTCTTGACGAATACGATACCCCGATGCAGGAAGCCTATGTAAATGGATTTTGGGATGAGATGGTAGCTTTCACTAGAAGCCTCTTTAATTCTTCCTTTAAGACCAATCCCTATATGAGAAGGGCGATAATGACCGGAATCACCAGAGTTTCGAAAGAGTCCGTTTTTTCAGATTTAAATAACTTAAAAGTAGTTACTACAACTTCCAGCGAATATGCCACATCCTTCGGGTTTACTGAAGAAGAAGTATTTGCAGCACTGGATGTCTGTGGAAGAGGTGAAGAAAAGGAAAAAGTTAAGGAATGGTATGACGGATTTGTGTTTGGAAAATACAGGGATATCTATAATCCATGGTCAATTCTTAACTTTCTGGATACGGGTGAATATACAGCTTACTGGGCAAATACCAGTTCCAACAGTCTCGTTGGAACGTTGATTCGGGAAGGAAACGGTGCCATGAAGAAGCAGTTTGAAGAACTGCTTTTCGGAAACCATTTACATGTTCCTATTGATGAGCAGATTGTATATAACCAGTTAGACGATAATGAAGATGCAGTGTGGAGTCTGTTGGTTGCCAGCGGCTATTTAAAGGTACTGGATTATGACCGTATGGAAACTCTTGAGCCGGGAGAAGAGGCAAACTATGAACTGGCGGTGACGAACCGGGAAGTACAGATTATGTTTGAAGGTATGGTGAAATCCTGGTTTAAGAAAAATAAAGCAAATTATAATGAATTCATAACGGCAATGCTGATAAAAGATGTGGATGCCATGAATGAATATATGAATCAGATTAGCCTTGAACTTTTTAGTAGCTTTGATACCGGAAAACGGGCATCCAAAAAGGCACAGCCGGAACGGTTCTATCATGGATTTGTACTGGGTTTAATGGTTGATTTGCAAAGGGAATACATCGTAACTTCCAATAGGGAAAGTGGTTTTGGACGATATGATGTTGTGATAGAACCGAAGGACATAGAGAAAAATCCGGCAGTCATTCTGGAATTTAAAGTGAAGAACGAAAGAAGAGAAAGTTATTTAGAGGAAACGGTGGTAGCAGCCCTTGCCCAGATAGAAGAAAAACGTTATGACGCCGCACTGCTTGCAAAAGGCATACCGGCAGAAAGAATATATAAATACGGATTTGCTTTTGAAGGAAAAACGGTGCTGATTGAAAAGGCATAAACAGAATATAAAGAAGATTTAGGGGTATCACCTGAATGGAGAAAGAAAATGT
>JAFPAZ010000148.1 GCA_017390645.1 Lachnospiraceae bacterium | reverse complement strand
CTCCCGATTTTTGCTCTTATCCTATATTAGTATAACGGATTTCTTTTTTTCATGCAATATTCCGCCGACTCATTCGTTCGTTTTTATTTTACTTCAATCTTCACAATCATTAGCTTGTTGATGAATTCAGAGGGGAAGGGGACGAGACATGAAGTACAGGTTATTATTATTTGATTTGGATGGAACATTGTTATAAATGGAAAAACGTTTTCAAAATTTACCACGCAGGAGATATAAAATAACAGAAAGCAAGGGATTATGATTGGAGTATCTCCCTCTAGGAACAAAACTGTCAGCTGCTATTTAAAAAAAAATTTAAATAGTGATTGACAATATATTTTTATAGGAATATAATCTAATTAAAATAATTTTGAAATAGGTGTGATACGATGGGTGCGACAAGTATTTTCAAAGTTCTATCAGATAAGCAAAGGAGAGATATTTTAGTTTTTTTGAAGGAGGGTAGAATGAATGCGGGAGAAATAGCTGAAAAATTAGGTGTAACGCCGGCAGCTCTTTCTTATCATCTTAAGCTGCTTAAGGATGCAGATTTAGTGATGGAATATAAAAATAAGAATTACGTTTATTATGAAATCAATACGACAGTCTTTGATGAATTGATTTTATGGATTGAACAGTTTGGAGGTAAGAAAAAATGAAAAAAGTTATGTGGATAGTGTCTATTTTTTCGGTTATTATGACCGCTATTGCAGTACAGTTTATGCCGGATTCCGTCCCGATGCATTATAATATGGCAGGTGAAATTGACAGATGGGGTTCGAAATATGAGAATTTTATTTTTCCTGCTATCATAATTGTATTTTCTTTGGTTTGGAGTTTACTTATTGCATATTATGAGAAGAAGGCTTCTAAGTCATCCGAAGAGAAGGTGTGTGTAGAAGCATTGTCAAATGCTAAAGTGATAAAAGTAACAGGTGTCTCTATGGCTGTTATGGAAACAGTACTAGAGGGATATTGTCTTTATAAAGATTGTAAGATTGTCAATGTTGATGTAACAGTAGCACAAATGAATATAAGTAAGCTTACCTGTATTTTAATTGGTTTACTTTTCATTGTTTTAGGAAATTTTATACCAAAAGTAAAAAATAATATGGTGATTGGAATTCGTACTAAATGGAGTATGTATAATGATGTTACATGGATGAAGAGTAATCGCTTTGGTGGTGTTACATTAATGATAACAGGAGTGTTAGTGATAATGACCTCAGTGTTTGTAAAGGAACCTATCGCTATCATCTGTATGTTGATTTATACATTGGTTGATACGCTTATTACTGTGTTTTTTTCATATAAGGTATACAAAGGTGAGGTGAAATCTTCGGCAATGGTGGAAGAAATGAATAAATAGAGAAAAGTTGCTGTTGGTGCAGGCCTGGGACATGGTGAAATCGAAGCAATCATTTTAATTGGTTTGAACTATGTAAATAATCTTTTGTATAACATGGTGATAGTGTTTTCGATAAAAAAGAAATGAAAAAAAGAATGTTAGAAAGTAAAAAAGCTGGAGGAATAAGACATGTATATTGAAAAAGTAAACAGTCCAAAAGACATAAAAAGTTTTAACATAGAAGAATTAAAGGTACTTGCTGGTGAAATCAGGGAGGCATTATTAAAGAAATTAAGTGTAAAAGGTGGGCATTTCGGACCTAATTTCGGTTTCGTAGAGGCTACCATAGCCCTTCATTATGTATTTGATTCTCCAAAAGATAAGATAGTGTATGATGTATCTCATCAAAGCTATACCCACAAGATGCTGACGGGAAGAAAGGATGCTTTTCTTTATCCAGAGCATTATTATGACGTATCCGGTTATACCAATCCGGAAGAAAGTGAACATGATTTCTTTAATATTGGACATACTTCTACGGCAGTAAGTTTAGCCTGTGGTCTTGCCAAAGCCAGAGATTTAAAAGGGGACAAGGAAAACATCATCGCAGTGGTGGGAGATGGTTCTTTAAGCGGTGGAGAAGCCTTAGAAGGCATTGACTTTGCTTCTGAACTTGAAAGTAACTTTATCATCATTGTAAATGATAATGATATGTCCATTGCAGAAAATCATGGAGGGCTTTATCATAATTTAAGACAGCTTAGAGAAAGTAAGGGAAGTACTCCTTGTAATCTTTTTAAAGCAATGAACCTTGATTATCTTTATGTGGACGAGGGCAATGACATTGCGATTTTAATTCATGCCTTCGAACAGGTAAAAGACAGTGAAAAGCCAATGGTTGTCCACATAAATACGGAGAAGGGAAAAGGTTATAAACTGGCGGAGGAACAGAAGGAAAACTGGCACTGGTGTATGCCTTTTGATGCGAAAACAGGAAAATCCACCATTACCTCGGAAGGGGAGGATTATAGTACATTGACCTGTGACTTCCTTATGGATAAAATGAAAAAGGATAAAAGGGTGGTTACCATGGTGGCGGCAGTCCCTACCAACATTGGGTTTACAGAGGAAAAAAGAAAAGAAGCGGGAAAACAGTTTATCGATGTGGGAATTGCAGAGGAACATGCCATCGCCATGGCTTCCGG
>JAFPAZ010000147.1 GCA_017390645.1 Lachnospiraceae bacterium | reverse complement strand
CTCCCTTTCTTGCTGCTAATACATTCATATTTGCCTGAATGTCATTGACACAACCTGCTCCCTGGAAACTTGCAAAAAGACAACACATGGCAATCAAAGCATAAAAATACTGTGCATAAGTATTATTGTTTCCCTTCCCCAGAGCCTTTTCTTGTACCACATCCTGCGACTGGCTGATTTCACTTATCATTTGCCCTATTTCTGAAACATTTCCGCTTAAGACCGCTTCTTCAATCATTGCCTGTTTTCTTATATACTGGTCTAAAAAATTCTTTACGATGCTGCTTGTAATTCCATTTTCCTTTATGATTAAGGATGGATTTTCTTCCAGCACAATGATTGCATCCATGGTTCCCTCTTCTAGTTCTTTCTTTGCATTCTCCTCAGTGAAAACCGAGAATGCAAACAGGCTGTCAGCGCCCTCCATTTGTTCCATTACTTGCGAGAATACAGCTGACTGATTTTTATCTTCTTCTACCACCGCAACGGAAACCGTCTCAATAATTTCCTCCTCATTTACAAATCTTCCGAATCCAAAGAAAAATAATGTCCCTAATACCAAAGGGAATAAAATATTCCAAAAAGTAACTTCTTTATTTCTTACTAATGAAAGAAACCGATATCGAAATAAATGTATAAACATATCTTTTTCCTCCTTAATCTCTTAATTCTTTTCCCGTAAGTTCCAAAAATACATCATTTAATGTTGGTAATTCGGTGTATACCCTGCCAAATGGAACATTCTCTTTTTGTAATAAATCTAATACATGAATGACATTATGATTTCCTCCACTAAAACACACCTTCAATTCCTTCTCAGCATACACAACATCATATACATATTTTAAATTCTTAATTTTATCAAGAATCTCATCCTTACACTCTACTTTTTCCACACAGACCGTTTCAGAGTTTTTAATCATTTGTTTTAATTCTTCTTTTGTACCTATGGCAATGCTTTTTCCCTTATCCATGATGGAAATCCTGCTGCAAATCTGTTCTACTTCTTCCATATAATGAGAAGTGTAAATTACCGTCGCCCCCTGACGGTTTAATTCCAGAATTCCCTCTAAAATCTTATTTCTGCTTTGTGGATCTACTGCCACTGTAGGTTCATCGAAAATTAATAATTTTGGCTTATGTGCAATTCCACAGGCAATATTTAATCTACGAAGTAATCCTCCAGAAAGTTTTTTTGGTAGAAATTTTTTATAATCCTCCAATCCTACGAATTGAATCGCCTCTTCCACATATTGCTTTCTTTTCTTCTTATCTGTTATGTAAAGTCCACAAAAATAATCAATGTTTTGATATACATTCAATTCTTCGAAAACAGCCACATTCTGCATAATGACTCCAATATCTTTCTTCAAATGATAACTGTTTTCTGTCATTTTTTCTCCAAATACTTCTATGGTTCCTTTATCATATTTTAATAAAGATAAAATACAATGTAAGGTAGTACTTTTTCCTGAACCATTCGGTCCTAAAAGTCCGAACACTTCTCCCTCTTTGATATCCAGGTTAAAATGGTCTACTGCAATTAATTCCTTATATCTCTTTACCAGATTTTCAACTTTTACAACACTTTTACTCATAACAATTCCTTCCTTTCAATGATTATGCTGATACCATAGTCATAATACCCTTGGTCTTCATATCTTATGATATTATCATAACAAAAAATATAAAAAAAAATAGTGAACATTGTCAAAACTTCATATGACAAATGTCACTATTTTTTTATAAGCACCCTTTGTATCATTGCATGATGTTTAGTCCCAAAGCCATATTTTTTCATAGGAGCATAAAAATATGACCTTTTGCCACTAATATCAGTGCATATTTTTATAATAATAAAATTTATTAAAACTGGCGAGATTTTGGATTATCCTTGGTATCATTGCATATTTTTATAATAATAAATTGCCAGTTGCGTACGGTCTCTTAATTCAAGCTTCTCAAGAATCAGACTTAAATAATTCCTTACTGTACCTTCACTTAAAGCAAATGTTTCTGCAATTTCTTTATTGTTTAATCCTTCTGCTACCGCCTGGATAATCTTTACTTCTTTTTCCGTTATTCCATGCTTTTCATAATCAAACACATCTTTTTTTTGCATTAGTTTAGGGATTTTTTCGATAATTTCTCCTCCAAATACGCTCTGCCCTAGCATAACCGCATCCATGGCGGGTACAATACTTTCAAAATCCTGCTTTAAAATATATCCTTTTGCACCAATGTTTAATGCCTGAATGATATATTCATCATCCAAAAAAGTCGTTAAATACAAAATTTTCGCTTCCGGAAAGGCTTTTAAAACCATTTTTCCTGCCTCGATACCATTCATTTCCTTCATTCGGATGTCCATCAACAGCACATCCGGCATTTCCTTCTGATACAAAGAAAGTGCTTCTCTTCCATCTTTTCCTATGGCAGTGACTTCTATCTTCCCACTGGCCTCTAATATCGTTTTTAAAGATAATGCCACTAAACTATCATCATCAATTACTACAACCTTCATCTCTTCTCCTATAGTTCCTTTCAACTCATAATTTTCAATTAGTATCTGCTACATTTTCATCCCTTTATTTGTTTCATCCCATTTCATTTTAATTCAATCTAACCCCAAATATTCACGACACATCGCATAACCCACCTCTAGCGTGACTAAGTACCACGTTTATGTGTCACTTATTTACAAGTTACGTCAATTGACCTTTTAATCATAGAAATACGATTATTTCTTTTTAGGAATCGATACAAAAATTTCAAATCCATTTTCGTCATTAACTCGAAAAATTCCCTGCAGTGTTTCAATTCTTTCACTCATGCTTTTTAATCCTATACCGGATACACTACTATTCTTATTCGTACCATTGTCAGAAACAAGAAGTTGATAAAATCCAGGATGCTCCCTGAATTGTAAAACCACACTATCCCCATTTGAATATTTTACAATATTATTCGTAGCTTCCTTTACCACTGCCAGAATACTGAATTTTATCTCTTTCTCCATCTCCCCTGATACATCATACAAAAAATCTACGTTAAACTTTTCCAGTATTTTCAGGGTTTTCTCCATTTCTGCCTTTAAATCAACAGACTCATCAAAAATATTATGAACACTGGAACGTATCTGATTCATTGCTTCATCTAATGTTGTTTTTAATTGTCGTAATAATGCCTTTTCCTCATCCTTTTTTACAATGGTAGTGATTGCACCAACCTGTAAAATACAGGAAGATATCATATGTCCCACATGGTCATGAATTTCTCTTGCGATACGATTTCGCTCCGTTAATATTGCCATATGTACCTGATTTTCCATCTGATTGTATAATAATTCATTTTTCTTTTCTAATAATAATTGTTTTTCTACTTCCTGGTCTCTTAAAAGAATTTTTTGTTTTTTGCTTAAACTTAAATCCTTTGTTTTATAGTATAAATATACGGTAAGAAAAACCAATACTAAAAGTTCAATACAAAAATGCACCCGTTCCATGTGATAAATAAATACAAAAATACATAGGACTAAATGCCATGTTTTTTTCTCTTCCAACCAATCATACAAAAATAACGGAAGAAAAACAAATCCCAAAGGATATATGATAAAAATCAGTATATACGCCAGAATAATAATATCCTTCACCTTATCCTTACTTGCTGCCATATAAAACGAGGTGAAGGCCAAAAATACCAATGCTAATAAAATCGTATTATCTCCACCGCACTCTCTTATTGATAATAAGAT